>CAMLLA010000018.1 GCA_946480525.1 uncultured Asticcacaulis sp.
GACGCCGATCCGGGTTAGACAATTGAGCCATACTCAGCAAAACGGCCTCCCAGGAGTTGGCGAGAGCGCCAGTATTGGTCTTACGGAGGATGAAGCCGCCTCTGTCCTGAAGAGGGATGGGTACAACGAATTGCCTCGCCAGGAGGGACGCTCGCTCCCGTCCATCGCGCTGAGGGTTGTGCGCGAGCCGATGATGCTGCTGTTGCTGGCGGCGGGCCTGCTCTATCTCGGACTCGGCGACGCGGGAGAAGCAATAATCCTACTGCTGTTCGCGAGTGTATCCGTCATCATCACGGTCACGCAGGAAGCCCGGACCGAGAAGGTTCTTGAAGCCCTGCGTGACCTCACAAGTCCGCGCGCCCTGGTCATTCGCGGCGGTATTCGCAAGCGCATATCCGGCCGCGAGACTGTGCGAGGCGACATCATCGTATTGGAGGAAGGCGCGCGTGTCCCGGCGGATGCCGTCTTGCTCGAAAGCCACGATCTGCAGGTTGACGAATCTCTGCTGACCGGGGAATCGATTCCCGTGCCCAAGGCAGACCAGGGCTGTGACGTCTACGCCGGCGGCCTGGTAGTCCGCGGCAAGGGTCTGGCAAGAGTGACGGCAACAGGCGCGCGCAGCCGGATCGGCCAGATAGGCGCCAGCCTGAACAGTTTGAAAGACGAACCGCCAAGGCTCCTGGCCGAGACCCGTCGGCTGGTGCGCGTTTTCGGTGTCGGCGCGGCGGTGATATGCGGAGCTGCCGTGGCGCTTTACGTTCTCATCCGGGGAGATTGGCTCAACGGCATTCTGGCTGGAATTGCTCTGGCAATGTCGATGCTGCCGGAAGAATTTCCGGTCGTCCTGACGGTCTTTACCACGATGGGCGCCTGGCGAATTTCGCGCGCCCGGGTACTGACCCGCAATGCGGCCACCATAGAGTCGCTTGGTGCCGCGACCGTTTTATGCACGGACAAGACCGGCACGCTGACGGAAAACCGTATGTCGGTGGCCACTTTGCAATTGCCTGACGGGGCAATATGGAATCCGCTTGCCAACCCAACGCCACCGTCCGAAGCGTTCAGGCAACTCGCCATTCTGGGTGCCTTGGCCAGCGATCGTCAACCTTACGATCCGATGGAAATAGCGTTTCATCGCCTGAACGGTGCCGCCGATGACGGGCGGACTGCCGGCTGGACACTTTTTCGCGCCTATGGTCTTCGGCCGGATCTGCTCGCCATGACTCAGGTCTGGAAGCAGGCAGACGGGGGGCTGAGCGCGGCTGCCAAGGGCGCACCTGAAGCCATCATGCGGCTATGCCGGTTGGACGCGGTATCTCAACGGCAGGTTATTGCAGATGCGGATCGCATGGCGGGCGAAGGTCTTCGTGTCCTCGCCATCGCCTCGGCCGTTTCGTTGGCGTCCGCACTGCCGGAGTCGCACGTCGACCTACCACTTGTTTTCATGGGCCTTGTCGGCTTGGCAGATCCCCTTCGCAGCGGCGTTCCAGACGCTGTTTCAGACGCGCGCGCGGCCGGTATCCGGGTGGTCATGATCACCGGAGATTACCCGATCACAGCCAGTGCCATAGCCCGTCAAGCCGGTCTCGATAGTGGGACTGTGATAACCGGCGATGCCCTGCGGGCCATGGACGACAAAACCGTTGCTGAGGCCGTACGAACGACCACCGTGTTTGCTCGTATCATGCCTGAGCAAAAGCTACGGATCGTCGAAGCGCTGAAAGCGGTCGGCGAAATCGTCGCCATGACTGGAGATGGCGTGAACGACGCGCCATCACTCAAGGCGGCGCACATTGGCATCGCCATGGGCGGACGCGGAACCGATGTGGCACGCGAAGCCTCGTCGCTCGTCCTGCTGGATGACGATTTCGGAGCGATCCTGAAGGCCATCCGGCTTGGTCGGCGAATCCATGACAACCTGCGCAAGGCCATGTGCTTCATCATCGCCGTGCACGTTCCTGTCGCGGGTATGGCCCTTTTGCCGATCCTCTTCGGCTTGCCCGTCATTCTGGGTCCGGTCCATATCGCCCTGCTTGAAATGGTGATTGATCCGGTCTGCTCCCTGGTTTTTGAAAACGAAGCCGACGAGGCGACAGTCATGCACCGACCGCCGGCGTCACCCCGGGCGCCCTTGCTTTCGGTTCCCTTGCTTGCCTGGGGGGTGGCGCAGGGCCTCATCGTTTTTACTTTAATCTCCGTTCCCCTCCTGCTGTCTCACGGATCAGCGCAGGCGGAGCAGCGCGGGGGCGTGTTCTTATCGCTGGTGGTGAGCCTGATGGTTCTCACGCTCGTGAACCGGTCGTTCAGCGCTTCCGTTCTCGATGCCCTGCGACGTCCGAACGCGATGTTCGCCGCCGTCGCGGCTGTTGTGGCAGGGGGCGTCGGCACGGCCTATCTGTGGCCCTGGGCGAGAACGGCTTTGGGCTTTGGTGCATTACGTGGTGAAGACGTCGCCGTCACCCTGGCGCTTTCCCTCTTTGGACTGATATTCCTTGAAGGACTAAAAACCTTCTGGCGGCGCCCTCTCAGCGTCTGAAGCAGGAGAGACTTCGCCTTCACCGACAGCGACCTGACAAAAACTCCGACTGACGGTCTTTCCGCGCAGGCGGGGGACTGTCCTAACGAGTCATCAGCAGGGGCAGCCTTGAATGCTTGAGAATATGGTCCGTGACGCCGCCCAGGATCATCTCCGCCACGTGTCCATGGCCATATGCGCCCATTACGACCAGTTCTGCGCCGAAGGTCCGGGCCTGCTCCAGAAGAACGTCTCCGGTTCTGCGTTGGTCGCGGTGGAGATGAACGAATTCCGGTGTGATTCCGTGACTACACAAATAAGCTTCGATGTCAGAATCCGCCCCGCGATCCGCCGACTGGTTCTCCGGAAGAAGGGTCACCAGCAGAACGCGTCGCGCCATCACAAGTATTGGCACAGCCGCGATGACAGCGCGGGCGGCGGCCTGACTGCCATCCCAGGCAATCAGGACCGTTTGAGGGCGCCCGTCCACCGCCATTACTGCACCGGGCGTGTGCGGTATGAGAAGCAGCGGCCGGTCGGTGTGGAAAAGCGCCGCCAGTACGGTCGTCAAGTCTCCGTCAGGTCCGTTTTCATACCCGGTTACGATCAGGTCGCACGTCTTCGCCTCGTCGGAGAGACAGACGTGGATCGGTCCCAGCCGCCTCCGAAACGTAGCACTCGCCGTAGACGATCGAACGGGCATGGCGTCGTCGCGCCATGCGATATGGTATCGCTGCGCAAAGGCGGCGGCATGGCTGCGCGCCGCCTCCGTCAGCTCTTTTTCAGCGGCTTCAACCATGCGCAGACTGTCACCATCGCCGGCTGCAAAGCCTGCTCCGACTGCATCCAAAACCGCAGCCGGCAGGGGGGCTGGTTCCTCGACATGCAGTACGCGGACCTGGGCCACCTGCGCCTTGGCCAGGGTGTAGGCGCTGGACAATGCATTCAACTCTTCGGCGTTCCCGCGAAACAGGCACAGTATTGTCCGAACCGACATGACACCCTCCGTTTTTCGCATGCCTAGCAGGTATGAAAAAAATTGGATTTGATCATGCTCAAACGGCGCATTGAAATTTTGTGCCACTACGGCAAGTGGATGATTGAACACACTCAGGCAGAATGGCGCCACTGTCCTTTAACAGGAGCGCAGACCTGTCGTTTTCCGATGATCGGTTTAAATTCACTCGTGCGGACCATCCGATGACCGAAAACAACCAGATGCTCGGCCGCTACCCCTATGCATCGCTTCTCGATGGCGCAAAGACATGTGCCCCCGTGACGGTCGCGATCGTTCACCCCGTCAGCAATGAGTCCATAGAAGCGGCCGTCGATGCGAAGGCAGAGGGTCTTATCGAACCGGTTCTCGTCGGACCGCGCGCGCGCATTCTGGAGGCGGCTGAAGGCGTCGATATAACGGGATGGGAGCTGATCGACACCGAACACAGCCACGCCGCTGCGGCAAAGGCTGTCGAACTGGCCGCACGCGGTAAGGTCGACGCCCTGATGAAGGGCGCACTGCACACAGATGAGCTTCTGCGTCCGGTCGTCGCAGCGTCCTCCGGACTACGCACCGAGCGGCGCATCAGTCATGCCTATTTGCTGGAGGTTCCGACCTATTCCAAGCCGCTGATCATCACGGATGCAGCCATTAACATCGCACCGGACCTGCCGGAAAAGGCCGACATTTGCCGCAACGCGATCAGCCTGTGGCGAAGCGTGTTCGGCGAAGCCCGCATGCCCAAGGTCGCCATCTTGTCCGCCGTCGAAACAGTCTTGCCGTCAATGCCCTCGACCATCGATGCGGCAGCGTTGTGCAAAATGGCCGAGCGCGGTCAGATCACCGGCGCCCTGATCGATGGCCCCCTCGCCTACGATAATATCATCAGCCGGGGCGCGGCTTCCGAGAAGGGTATCATTTCCGACGTCGCGGGCGATGCCGACATTGTGGTCGTTCCCAATATCGAGACCGGCAACGCATTGGCGAAACAGCTGATCTATCTCGGCGGCGCACAGGCGGCGGGAATAGTTCTAGGCGCGAGGGTGCCGATTATTCTGACGAGCCGCGCAGATTCCGTCCAGGCACGGCTGATGTCCTGCGTGCTGGCCGTGCATCTTGCCACGGCGCGCCGGCAGGGCCGGATCAAATGAGCGCGGCTTCGACCGGCGCACTCCTGACGCTTAACGCGGGCTCCTCCAGCCTGAAATTTCGCATGTTCGGGCTTGACGCTACGATGACCGTCCTCTGTGGCGGGAAAATAACCAACATCGGTGAACGGCCCGTCTTCCGGCGCCAGGGCGGCGATCGCGACCTTCCTCTTCCTTTGGATATGGATATTGACGGAGCCGTTCGGTTCGTACGCGATTGGGTTGACGACAATGCACAATGCCCGGTAATCGCCGCGGCACATCGCATCGTACACGGCGGTCCCGATCTCGACGGCAGTGCTGAACTGAAAGACAGCACGCTATCCTATCTGAAGACGTTGATCCCACTGGCTCCGCTGCATCAGCCTCACAACCTTGCAGCGGCAGAAGTCATGGCGAAGGCGTACCCACAAATACGCCAGTTCGGCTGTTTCGATACCGCCTTCCATTCCCGTCGCGACCGCCTAGCAAGTGAGTTTGCGCTTCCTGGTCACATACGATCAGCGGGGGTGCGTCGCTACGGGTTCCACGGCTTGTCTTACGCCTGGATTTCCAGACGCCTGCGAACGTGTCTGCCGCACCTCTACGACGGGCGAGTCGTCGTTGCACATCTGGGCAATGGCGCCAGTCTTTGCGCCATGACAGCCGGACAAAGTATCGACACGACAATGGGGCTGACGGCGCTTGACGGGCTGCCCATGGGAACGCGTTGCGGCGCGCTCGATCCTGGCGCGGTCATCCACATGCAGCGTGCGCTCGGCCTGTCGGTCCAGGAGGTCGAAGCGATTCTCTACGAGGATTCCGGGTTGAAGGGCCTGTCGGGCATCAGTAACGACGTCAGAACGCTGCTGGAAAGCACCGAACCGGACGCCGCGTTCGCGATAGATTACTTCGTACGTAAGACGGCACAGCAGATCGCCGCGATGAGCGTCAGCCTGGGCGGCCTGGATAGCTTGATATTCACAGGCGGGATCGGCGAAAATGCCACGCAGGTACGGGACAAGGTCGTAAGCGCGCTTGCTTGGCTTCCCCCCTTCGAAATCCATATTATTCCGGCCGACGAGGAGCGTGAAATGGCACTTGATGTGGCGCCGTTGCTGGAGTCTTGATTGTCCCGAGACCCGGGCGGAGATTTTTGCGAAGCCGCGCGTAGATCAAACCGCTGACGACGGCCGCGAACAGACACCAGACGGACGGGAGGTTGTTGCGATAGAAGGTCCAGGCGACGGCAAGACCGAGCACCTGGGCTGCGCCGATCCATCGGATTCCAGGATCGCTGCTGACAAAGAATGGAGCGCAGACGACAACAACATATACGGCCAGCGCCCCCGGCAATACGCCCAAAGGATTGCCGTAGGTAAGGCACTGATTGGCAATGCCGACGGTAAATCCCTGCGAAACCACGACGGTTGCCGTATAGAGAGCGATGGCAGACCCCGCGACACCCAGACATCCCAGTAAAAGCCGCCGGGGCCGGCTGGTCTCGGCAAGGAAAATACTGGACGGCACAAGGACTGGCCAAACCGCCCCGGCGAACAATACATACAACTGGACGAGCACATGAATGGAAAGGCTCCCAGACTCAACCGGCAGCAAGAGCCAAAGCACGCCTTCGATCAGTTGCTGGGCGCCGAAGAGCAGCGGAATGCAGGCAAATGGCTTTTCAGAGAACGGGAGGGGTACGCGCAAGGCGGCGGCGCCGATCCCGGTAAGAAGAAAGCCGGCAGCAAAGCTGACCGGAGCAGAAAAGCACATGAGTAACCCGCGAAGTGCACAGCAGATAATCCGGTTTGTCTCACGCAAATCAATTCCGCGGATTGATCGCGATCAAAGGGATGACGCGGCGGAGGGCTATAGTGATAGACGCCATCCATACTCTGCAAGGGAGTTGACCATGTCTGCAGATACTGCTCCTTCCGGGCGCTCAGCAAAATCCCGTCTCAAAGATGCACCGGCCTATCCGATCGATGAAACGACGGAAACCGTGAAGCGCGCCGGCGACAGCCTCAATCAGATTGCCAGCGAATACGCGGCCATCTGCTCGGACGATATCGCCGCGGCTATTGCTGCGGGCTCGCAGGGCGCCAAGCTCTTTACCGAACTGAGCAGAGCCTATGTAGAGGCCGTTACGATCTCCGCTCAGACCTGTGTCGAGTTTGGACGCGAGGCGATGAGCTGCCGAACACCTGCGGACGTCGTAGCCCTGCAAAAGCACGCAGTGGAAAGCCTGAACGAGTCCGCTGAAGTGACAGCCAGGATTTATAGCGGTGCCTTTGAGACATGGTCCAAGGCCGTGGATCCCTTTGTCGTCCGTGTCGCAGATGGCCCGCAGAGATTGTTTCGTGCCTTCGCGGACTGAGGGCCGTATAATCGTCATCCGATCGCCAGCTCCGGACACAGAAAAGGCCGCTCCCCCCAGGGAAGCGGCCTTTTTTAGAATGGATTGACCTGGCTGGCGTGGCGACGAATCCATGTCGTTCCAACCTGTGTGTAAAGCCGTCGTACCGCGGCCCAGGCCGCGCGTGTCGCAGCGGCGTCATGGTTCGCCATCAAACCTCGCCGCAATGGCATCACATGTGTCTCCCACGCCTGGTTATAGGCCTGGCGATACAGGGTCTGGACAGCTGGCGGCATCTGTCCACGGATATCCTGCGGTAAATCCTCGTTCGACGGACATACGGGCGCTCTATGTCCAGAGCCGACGACAGTCTCCTGTCCGTGGCGACGAACCACGGTGAATTCACCTCCGTCTCCGCCAACTGTCCGTTCGCAGCATTCTGCGGGTTCGTCGGCTACAGGCTCGCAAATAACTTGGAGTTCGCACCCATCGCCTCCGGCTTCACGCGAAAATGTCTTGGGATGGTCTTGCCGATCAGACATGTTTTTATTCCTCGATTTGCGTCAGACACCTTGTGCGCCAAGCTTGCTCGCTCTTGCCAGATGCGCATGGCGATTGGCCTCGCCCTCAACCATGCCCATGATTGACAGTCTGACCGGCTCGAAGCCGCAGAACCTGAAAAGAGACTGGAAAGCCTTGCCACCATGTGCGCGAAAAATGACGGAGTAGAAGGCGCCTGGCATGCCCATCGTCTGGATCAAACGGACGGACTTGCCCTTTAACAGGGCCGCGTTCATCGGATTTTCCGCCGACAGTTCGTAGGCAAACCCCGGCGTGAACACGCGCTCGCAAAATCCCTTGACGAGCGCCGGCACGCTGAACTGCCACATCGGATAAATGAAGACGATATGGTCGGTCCATCGGATGAAATCCTGGACTTCTGTCAGATTGGGCTCCAGCGCCTGGTGGTCGTGATACCCCTCGTGCAGGATGGGGTCGAATTCAAGGTCCGCGAGATTAACACGCCGCACATCGTGGCCGGCAGAGATGGCGCCGATTTGATACGCCTCGGCCAAAGCCTCGCTGAAACTGCGACGCTGCCGCGCGGGATTGCCGTTGATGATCAGGATGCGCTTTTTCATATCAGCGCACCAGCAAGAGGGGGATGGCACCGTTCTTGACGACAAAGTCGGTCGTCCCGCCGAGCAGCATTTCCCGCACATGACCATGGCCGTAGGCCCCCATAATCAGGAGTTCGGCTTGCAAGTTCAGCGCCTTATCGACAATGGCTTGCCCGACGCTGACACTGCCGCGCTCCTCGGTTACGAACTCGGCGTCTATGCAATGACTGCGGAGATAGGTAATGAGATCCTCTTTATTGACTTCATCGGGCGCGGCGCCGTCTGACAAAATACGGAGAATGAGCACCTTGTCCGCGTGCAGCATGTGCGGCACAGCTTCGCGCAGCGCCCGGGCCGCGGCCCGGCTCCCATCCCACGCCAGGACGACCGTCCTTGCGTGTCCCGCACTAAAAAAAGCGACGGCCGGCTCGCACGGAAACAGAAGGATCGGCCTTCCGGCTTCAAAGAGTGACGTCAGGACGATTTTCAGGTCACCGGCGGGATGATTCTCGTGAGCGCTGATGATCAGATCGGCGGTATAAGCTTCCAGCGGCAGACACACTCCTATCTCGCCGACGACGGTCCGGTAGATCGCCTGCGCCTGACCGGGAACCATGTCCGGGAAGCCTTCGCGCAGCGGGACCATCTGGCGGAGGCAGGCGGCATTCACCAGGGCCTTGGCGCGATCTGCCGCCTGGCGGGCCTCGCTTTCCAATACGTCGAGCGCCGACTGGTCGCCTGACACGGCATAAGCATATTCAGGGATTCCCAGCACATATGGCAGCACCGGCGGCGCGGCGATATGGACTATGCGCAGCGTGGCGCGATAGCTGCGGGCCAGCGCAAGCGCTGAATTAAGTGCTTCAGCGGCGCCGCCGGAACCGTCATGAACAAAAATAAGAGATTTGATCGACATCGCTTGGCTCCTGGGTTGTGCCGAAGAGTCACACGGCGATTACAATCTCGCTTTGACGCCGATCAATTCGCACCTGCGAACTTCGTGCTGTTGGAGGAGCCCGCACGTAACGCAGTCAAAAGGAGCCGTCATGCCTCGTGTTCTAAAAACCACAATTTTTATATGGATAATTGCGTCCGCCGGTATTGCGGGCGCCGCTTGCGCTGATGAATTCAACCCCAAGCAGGCGGGAAAATGGCAAGTAAGCGCACGGCTGACCACGGTCGCACCGGACGAAAACGGCCCCATCCTTACGTCTGCCGATGCGGCCACCGGACTGGCCGTCGCTGTGAATGATGATACCGTGCCGACCCTTGGATTTACGTACTTCTTCACCGACCACGTCGCCGTTGAAGCCATTCTTGGCACGTCCAGGCATGAGATCCGCGCACAAGGTGGCACGACGGATGTTCCGGTTCACGAAACCTGGGTCTTGCCACCCGTCGTGACAGCCCAGTACCACTTCAATCCAAAGGGAAAAGTCAGTCCCTATATCGGCGCCGGCGTCAACTTCATGAACTGGTATAATGGCAAGGACAAGAATGGCTTTACAGTGGCGCTTAGGAACAGTGGCGGCACGGCGGTTCAGGCAGGCGTCGACGTTGCGCTGAGAGGCAACTGGGCGCTCAACATCGACTATAAAAAAGTGTTCTACAAAACGGATGCGCGCATTAACGGCGGCGCACTCAAATCCGAAGTCGTCCTCGATCCTGCCGTAACGTCCCTTGGTCTGGCGTACCGCTTCTAAATCCATCCGCGCGCGCATTGATCCCGATCAATGCATCGTCATTCTCCCGGACCATAGTGGCGAACACCATGTCCGGGAGAATCTGCATGAAAACCGAAGCTCTGACCTGTTTCGCGCTCTGTCTGCTAAGTGCGGGTGCAACCCAGGCCGCGACGCCCGCGGATGTCGCGCTCGGCGAAACGATCTATGACCAGCATTGCTCCTTGTGCCATGATAATAGCCAGCACATGATCAACGACAGCGGTCCCGCCCTTTTCGGCGTCGTAGGCCGCCGTGTCGCATCTGTCGAAGGATATGACTACTCGCCCGTGCTCGAGGAGGCTGGCCGCCGCGGAGAGCGTTGGACCCAAAAGCGCCTGGACCGTTTTTTGACGAACCCGATGACCATGCATCCAGGAACAGGGATGCCAATGAACTTTGACCGGCCGGCTGATCGCAAGGCGATTATAGCCTATCTCAAGACTCTGAAATAGGTTTTGGCCTCCACGCCCGCCGCGTAGTCCTCCCAAGTCTGGCCATAGCGGCAGCGTGCCCGGGCCCGGGGACGAATGACTACGCCACCCGAGAGTAGCGCGGACCGCTTTCCGTTGTACGCGCATAGCGGTCGAACACGGCCGCGACAGTCCTGACGAGCATCTTTAGCGGCGCGTCAAATATCACCCGTCCACTGTCGACCGTCACCAGCCCAGCCACAGCGAATTCCTCCAGCCCAGCCATCTCTTCGTCGAAATAGTCCTTTGGCAAGCCGTGGCGCTGCAAAATCGCGCCCGTGTCCACTTCGAAATAACACATCAGGTCTGCGATAACTTCGCGGCGGATGGCGTCGTCATGGCGATAAGCCCACCCCCGTACCGTTGGTAATTTGCCTGACGCGATGAGACTGCGATAACTCGTCGCCTGCGGAATATTCTGGGCGATGCCCTGATCGAGTTCGCTGATCGACGATGCGCCGAGCGCGATCAGCCGGTCATTCGGCAAATCCGTGTAGCCCATGAAATTCCGGCGCAGCGTCCGGCTTGCCAACGCCTTGGCCAGCCCATCGTCCGGAGTTGCAAAATGGTCAATCCCCACTCCGACATAACCGCTAGCTGCCAGCTGGGTTTCGATCCGCAGGTACTGCATTGCCTTTTCGCCCAGACCCGGAAGCGCGCTTTCGTCAATCAGACGTTGGTGCTTTTTCATCCACGGCACATGCGCATAGGAAAAGGCGCTGATGCGTTGCGCATTCAGCTGAAGAATGTCCTCAAGGGTTCTTCCAAGGGTTTCGGACGTCTGGTGCGGAAGGCCGTAAACCAGGTCGATGCCCAACGACTGCAGCCCTTCTTCGCGCAATGTCTCAATTGCGGAAAGGATTGTCTCCATGGGCTGCACGCGATTGATAGCTGCCTGCACCACAGCTTGCGTATCCTGTATGCCAAGATTCACGCGATTGAATCCCAGATAGCCATAGGTATGCGCCTTAGCCTTCGTCACCCGGCGCGGATCGAGTTCAATGGATACCTCAGCCCCCGGCAGAATGTCGAAATTCAGATGCAGGGCAGAGAACAGGCGCATTATCGTACCTGGATGCAGGATGCCGGGCGATCCCCCGCCGAAATGCAGCGCATGCACCCTGGGACGAAAGCCCAGTACAGATCCCACCATGCCGATCTCGTGAATAAGGCTCCCGACATAGGCCTCGATGGGCTCATACTGCCTGGTGATCTGGGTATTGCAGCCGCAGAACCAGCACATCTGCTCACAGAAGGGCACATGGACATAAAGCCCGATGCTGTCCTCACGCGGCAAAGCAGCCAGCCAGTCTGAATAGGTCGCGGGCGTGAGGTCACCAAAATGATGGGCCGACGGATAGCTTGTGTAACGCGGCGCTTCCTTGCCCAGCCACTTGAGGTGATCGAGTTCCTGCCAGGATTTGGGGACTGTCTGCATGATATTTGTCGCTGTTAGGTGGCGTTGCGCCAAGATAAAAGTGTCAGGCCGGCGGCCCAAAGGGCAGCTAACACCAGGGCATGCAACTGCGCCTTGTCATAGATCAAGGCGCCGGTCATATAGGTGACCTCGACAACGCTCTCGTCACGGCGCCGTAAGACGGCATTCGCCGCTCCCATGGCCAGGCCGACAGCCAGCCCGCTGGATGCCCGGTCGAGTGCGTTCACCTGCTCTTTCGCCAGTTCAGTCTCAAGGAGTTCAGGACGACGACCAGGGATGAGGACGACATGGCGATAGCAGCAATCAGGGGCGTCACGACACCCAGTACCGCAGCCGGGACAGCCAGCACGTTGTAGGCCAGCGAAAGCGCGAAATTCTGCCGGACGAGGAGCCGTGTCCGTCGCGCCACGTCGAAAGCCGTCACGATGGGCGCCACACCGTCGCCACGGTAGACAAGATCCGCGGCATTCTGGGTGATGTCCATGCCGCTCGATGGCGACATCGAAACCGCCGCAGCCGTAAGTGCAGCCGCGTCATTCAGACCATCTCCGACCATCAGGACCCGGTGGCCCTCCATGTGAAGGTCCTCGATGGCACGGACCTTGTCCACAGGGCTCAGTGCGGCACGAACGTCTGCAATCCCCAGCTTGGCACCAAGCGCTTCGGCGACCTGGCGCCGGTCGCCGGACAGCATGATGACGTGCAGTCCCCGCTGCTTCAGATCCGAAATGGTATCGTCTGCATCGCGCCGTTCGATATCGGCGAAGGTGAGCCGAACGGGGGGCCGTGTCCCGCGCTGGAACCAAAGTTCAATCTGGTGGTCGTCGATCGACGGAAGTCCGAGCCACGCTGCCCGGCCAAGCTTCACCGGTTCCCCATCGTACATGGCCGCCAGGCCGTCTCCGGGATGGTCAGCGACAGCCACTTCGGGCAGCAGGCCGAAACATTCTGCCGCACTGATGGCCTGCGACAGCGGATGTCGGCTGTGGTGTGCGATGGCAACGGCAAGACGACGATCGGCCTCTTCCAGGTCATGCGGGTTCAGCCAATGAGGCTGCCCTTCCGTAAGCGTTCCGGTCTTGTCAAACACGACTGTGTCGATCCCCGCTAGCGCCTCCAGCCCCTTTCCCGACTTCAGAAGAATACCGCGGGAAAACAGGTAGGAGGACGCCAGGACGTGGACCACCGGAACGGCCAGTCCCAGGGCACATGGACAGGTGATGATCAGAACAGCCATGGCCTTGAGCAGGGCGTCTTCCCAGGGCACCGCCCCGCCTGTAAAATAACCGAAACCTATCCAGCCGACGAAGGTGGCGAGGGCAAGAATGTGGACAATGGGTGCATAAAGGCTCGCAACGCGGTCGGCAAAACGTACGTAGACGCTTTGCGACTGCTCGGCTTTTTCCATCAGAACGACGATCTCGGACAAGAGGCTGTCGTCCGCCGCGGCACTGACTTCGACATGCAGCGGCGCAGACTGGTTGATCATGCCGGCATAAAGTTTCTCACCGCAGGCGACGGGGCGCGGCAGGGTCTCGCCCGTAACCAGCCGCGTGTCGATGTCCGAGCGCCCCGCGACGACGATACCGTCCGCTGCAATCTTTTCCCCAGCGGTCACGATGAGCACGTCGCCAGGCCGGACGTCGCGAATGCGGACCGCTACCGGCTGGCCGTCCTTCAGGACGCGCGCAGTGCCGTCGAGCATAGCCAGTAACCCTTGCGCTGCCTCGCGCGCCTTGCCACGCGCCTTCAGGTCGAGATAGCGGCCGATCAGCAGAAAGAAGAGCAGCATGATCGACGCGTCGAAATAAACGTAGCGGCCATGGTTGATGGTTTCGAACAGCGAGAGGGCGTTGGCGAGGATCACCGCCAAAGAGATCGGCACATCCATGTTGGCGCGGCCGGACTTCAACGCAGAAATGGCCGACCGGAAGAAGGGCTGGCCGCAATAAAGCGTCGCCGGCATGGCGATCAGTCCCATGAACCAGTGCATCAGGTCCCGCGACGGTCCTTCAAGGTCGCGCGAAAACCAGAGTGCATCGGCAAAAAGCATGATCGCAGCGGTGGCAAAGCCCGACACGGCCAGATAGGTCAGGAGGGTCCGTTCCTCAAGCCTGGCCTGGGCGGCGCGGCTGTCAGGATCGAACGGCGCGACGTGAAAACCCAGGGCTTCAATTTCTTTCGCGAACGCGTTGGCGCTCTCAGGCCCCAACGCCCTCGGCCAACTGAGGCGCAGGCGCTGCGTGGAAAAATTGACCCTGGCCTCTACGCCAGGGTGCCCCGTCAATGTCTGCTCGATCTTCCACGCGCAGCTGGCGCAGCGCATGCCTTCGACCTGCAAGTAGAGTGATCGCCGGCCGTCATCCTCGCGGGCGAAACAGGAGAAATCGACAGCGGTGGTCATTGTTCGTCCTCTTCCGGCTTCAGGATGCGCGCGGCATGGCCTTCCAGATCGTCGTACTGGCCACTATTCAAGGCCCACAGCAGACCGCCCAGGCCCGCCAGTCCCAGAAAGAATGCCAAAGGGATGAGGACCAGGAAAATAGCCACCGCGTTCAGTCCACCGTGATATTGGTGACGGATTGGTATTCGCGGCCTCGCAGCTGGGCGGTGACGTGGACGGTCCACCGCCCCTTCGACGGCAGCGGCGCATCGGCCGCATAGACGCCGTGGCGCACTGGATGAAGATCGAAGGTCCGGTCATTCGCCTTGACGGCCGGATGGACCAGCCAGACACGCGCCTGCGCCTGCTCAATGGCGTCGCCGCGATTGTCACGCAGAAGGAACACGACCTGGCCTTTGTCGTAGACCGTCTCCGATTGCCAGCCCAACACGTCCTGTGCCGCCGCCTTGGTGAGCGTCTCGTTATACGCCAGCCCTTTGGCATAGGCTTCGCCCGTCACCTCATTTGGCGGGTTGCGAAAGGCGATGACGACGAAGCCGATAAAGGCCGCCATGAAGGTGAGATAGAAGGCCGCGATGACCCAGGGCACGATCCGGCCGCGTCGGCGATCGATTTCGTCCTGCGACAGTTCAGGGTTTGATGAAGTAGCTGGCATGCCGGGCCACCTTTCGCGTGGAAGGATCGGTCAGAGTGAAGGTTACGGGGGTGCGGCCTGGAGCGCCGGCGGCCGTGATGAGTTGGACACGGAACTCCCCGACGCTGTTGGCGGGCACAGTCAGAGTCTGCACGGGCATGTCCCCGGCCGCCAAAAGCTCAATCGCCTTCAACGGAATACCATCGACACTGACCCGATAGATGCGGTCGGAATGCGTCTTGTTGAGCACCTTCAGCTGGTAATTGTTGCGGATGTCCCCGCTCGACAGGCGGACATAAAGCGGCGACCGGTTATGAATGACGTTGAGGTCGGTCTGGGTGCGCATGATCAAGGCGCCCAGCATCAGCGCACCTACCAACGACATGATGGCGGTGTAGAAAACGGTGCGCGGCCGGATCCAACGCATTCTGCCCCTGGACGGCGGCAGACCCGCTGAGACTTCTGCGATGCGCCGTTCCTGGTTGTTCTCGGTATCGTAATGGATGAGGCCGCGCGGCAGCATGACCTTTTCCATGACCGAATTGCACGCGTCGATACACAGGCCGCATGAAATGCAGTCGAACTGAAGTCCATTGCGGATATCGATCCCCATCGGACAGACGACGACGCAGGAATCGCAGTCGATACAGTGGCCTCGCCCTTCCCAACTCGTCCCCTTCTTGTGGTGAGCGCGCGGCTCCCCACGTTCATGGGCGTAAGAGATGATCAGTGTGTCGCGGTCGAACATGGCCGACTGAAAGCGCGCGTATGGACAGGCATATTTGCAGATGTTCTCGCGCGCAAAACCGGCCATGAAGTAGGTGGAGAGCGTCAGCGAGACGATCCAAGCCAGGGTCACAACTGGCACCTCGAAATGGATCAGATTTTCCAGAAGTGTCGGCGCGTCGTTGAAATAGAAAACCCAAGCACCGCCAGTGATCAAGCCGATCACCAACCACACGGCGTGGGTCACCGTCTTTTTCCAGATTTTCTGAAAGGTCCAAGGGCCGTCATCGAGACGCTTGCGCGCGTTGCGGTCGCCCTGGATGACCTGCTCGACCAGCGTAAAGAGGTCGGTCCAGACCGTCTGCGGACAGGCGTAGCCGCACCAGGCGCGCCCGAACAAGGACGTCGCGAAGAACAGGCCGATCGCCGCCAGCACCAGGACACCGACCAACAGGTAGACTTCCTGCGGCCAGATTTCGATGCCGAAGAAGTAGCCGCGCTGGCCAGTCAGATCGATCAGGATCGCCTGGTCCGGGACGTGCGGGCCGCGGTCGTACCTTAGCCACGGTGCTCCGTAGTAGATGCCAAGCAGAACCGCCATGGCTGCCCACTTCAGCGTGCGGAAAGTACCGGAGACGCGGCGCGGATAGACCTTTGCCGCTTTTTCGAACAGTTGAACCATGGGGAGGCAGATACTCAATATGTCAGGACACCAGACCTATCGCCAATGGCGTCCCGACACATTGATCCGGATCAAAACTACTCCCCGCCACCCAGGGAATGGACGTAGATGGCGACCATGCGCTGGCTGTCCTTGCCGAGGCGGTGTTTCCAAGTCGGCATGACACCGGCGCGGGAGTTGGTAATCGTCTCGATAACCGATGCCTTGTCACCACCATAGAGCCAGATGGCGTCATTGAGCTTTGGCGCCCCCATCGTCCGGTTGCCCTCGCCCGCGCCGCCGTGGCAGGCGGCGCAGTTACTGGCGAATATGGCTTCACCGGATGTCCACGCAGCGCTGGGGTTCTGCGGCTTGCCGTAGCGCATCTGCAGCACATAGGTCGCCACGTCGTTGATTTCTTCCGGCTTCAGGATGCCCTTGCCAAAGGCCGGCATGGCCGTGGCGTGCGTGTCCGGATCGGTCGATCGTGAGCCGACCTCGATCGTGTGAGACACATCATCGATCGTACCGCCGAACAGCCAGTCGTCGTCGTTCAGGTTGGGATAGCCCTTGCGGCCCTCACCGCCGTTGCCGTGACAGGCGGCGCAGTTTTCCTTGAACACCACCGCCCCCCCGGCCCGGGCGAACTCGAACAGCGCCGGGTCGTTCCGCACCTGCGCATAAGAGGCATTATGGAACCTGCTGAGATACTGGCCCTGGCGCGCGACGATCTCGCCCTGCTCGGCCTCGAGCTTGCTGTACTGCGTCCAGCCGAACAGACCCTTGGTGTGGCCACTGATCGTCGGCCACGCCGGGTAGACGACCCAATAGCCAACGCTGAAAATGATACTGATCAACCAGACGATCAGCCACCAGCGCGGTGCGGGGTTGTCGAGTTCCTTCAATCCATCCCATTCGTGGCCGGTCGTCTGGATTCCGCTTACTTCATCGACATCGGGCCCCGATGGCTTCCCCTTGTCTTTACTCATGGTTCTGGTCCTCATTAAGGGGGATGCGTCCATAGCCCTTCAGGCGCTGACGATTGGCGGGCCAGAAGGCCCAGATGCAGATCCCGGAAAAACTGGCCGTAAAGAGCACCAGGATCAGAAGTGCGATGTCCGACTGGCTCATTTCAGCCCCTCCTTCACGGGCTTGGGTTTCAGCGCGTAGTCAGGGTCATAGGTGGTGAAATCGACCTGGGTTCCC
This sequence comes from uncultured Asticcacaulis sp., assembly GCA_946480525.1. The sequence goes on from CAMLLA010000018.1 coordinate 17,383, forward strand.
AATTGCTGGAGATAGGCGATCAAGGCATCCGCCTCGGTCGGCGTACCAGGATCTCCACTGCCGAAATCCTGCGGAATGACCTTTTTGCCATAGCGCGCCTGCAATCCGGTCGCGTCTTCATCCGGCATGGTTTGGACGACGGCATCAAGTTCTGCGTTCTCGACATGCGCATCGGTATAGGGCACACCCAGCGCCTTAAGCGCTGCCACCTTGTCCTTGAGATCCCAAGTCTTCAGCGGCTTCTTGGCCAGCAGGCTGTAGTTCGGCATGATCGATTCCGGCACGACGGCGCGCGGATTCTTGAGATGCTCGAGATGCCAGCTGTTGGAATACTTTCCGCCGACTCGCGCAAGGTCCGGACCCGTGCGTTCCGATCCCCAGACGAAGGGATGATCGTACATGCTCTCCGCCGCCAGGCTGTAATGGCCGTAACGCTCCACTTCGTCGCGGAGGGGGCGTATCTGCTGCGAATGGCAGGTATTGCATCCTTCGCGGATATAGATGTCCTGCCCGGCAACTTCGAGCGGTGTCAGGGGACGCACCCCCTCTACAGGTTCGATCGTGGTCTGCATGCGGAACAATGGCACGATCTCGACAATGCCGCCGATGGAGACGGCAACGACCGCGAAGATCAAAAGCCAGATGGAGTTTCGTTCGAGTTTCTTGTGTGATTCTAACATTCCGGCCTCCTATTCCGCCGCGACCAGCTTGGAAGCAACGGTCCTGGCCGGCGCCTCCGATGGCAGTTTGATCGTGCGCCAGATATTGTAGACCATGATGGCGCCGCCGATCAGGAAGAGCACTCCACCGAGAGCACGGATGATGTAATAGGGATGCATGGCCTGGACGACCTCGACGAACGAGTAGGTCAGGAAACCCATTTCGTCATAGGCATGCCACATCAGGCCCTGCATGATGCCGGCGACCCACATCGAGGTTATGTAGAGGACGATGCCTACGGTCGATATCCACAGGTGGACCGAGATCAGCTTGGTCGAGAACATGCCTGACTTTTTCCAGAGGTGCGGAACCAGGTAATAGATTGCGCCGAACGAGATGTAGGCGACCCAGCCCAAGGCACCTGCGTGCACATGGCCAACCGTCCAGTTGGTGTAGTGCGACAAGGAATTGACCGTTTTGATCGACATCAGGGGACCTTCGAAGGTCGACATGCCGTAGAAGGCGAGTGCGATGATCATGAATTGGAGGATCGGGTCGTCGCGCAGTTTGTGCCAGGCGCCTGACAAGGTCATCATTCCGTTGATCATCCCGCCCCATGAGGGCATCCACAGCATGATCGAGAATGTCATGCCCAAGGTCTGTGCCCAGTCCGGCAGCGAGGTGTAAAGCAGGTGGTGCGGACCGGCCCAGATGTAGATGAAGATCAGCGACCAGAAGTGGATGATCGACAGCCGATAGGAATAAACCGGGCGATCGGCCTGCTTGGGGATGTAATAGTACATCATTCCCAGGAACCCGGCAGTCAGGAAGAAGCCTACAGCGTTATGACCGTACCACCACTGGATCAACGCCGACTGCACGCCCGCCCAGACCGAATAGCTTTTCACGCTGACCGCGGACACCGGCAGAGAAAAATTGTTGACCAGGTGCAGGAGGGCGATCGTGACGATGAAACTCAGGAAGAACCAGTTGGCGACATAGATGTGCTTCTCTTTGCGCAGGGTCAGGGTCATTAGGTAGTTTATGAAGTAGACCACCCAAACGACGGTCAGCCACAGGTCGGCATACCATTCGGGTTCCGCATATTCCTTGCCCTGCGTCACACCAAACAGGTAACCCAGGCCCGCCATCAGGATAAACGCCTGATAACCCCAGAAGTGGAACCACGCCATCTTCGTGCTGAACAGACGTGTTTGACAGGTGCGCTGGATGACATGGTACGAGGTGGCGAACAGGATGTTGCCGCCGAAGGCAAAGATGACCGCCGAGGTGTGCAGGGGGCGTAGGCGACCAAACGTCAAATAGGGTTCGACGTTCAACCACGGAAACGCCATCTGAAACGCGATCAGTACGCCGACGGAAAAGCCGGCGATCGCCCAGAACATGGCGGCTAAGGTGAAGTATTTGAGGATGGTCTCATCATAGCGCGAAGGCGGCGCGGTTACGGAAACAGCCTCCCCTCCGCCGGCAACTGTCTGAACGTGATGCATGTCTTGACTCCTGAACCTTCAGCCGAACGCAAGCGCCAGCAGAACGACGCCGTTTACGCCGAACGCGGCCAGGCTGAGAGCCTGACGCACGCGCGGACTTGAATTGAGAAACTTGATACCTGCTACGCCTACGCCCATCAGGACAGGCATGGTTCCGGCCGCAAATGCTGCCATGGCGAGACCGCCCGCCAAAGGGTCGGCCGAGGCGGCGGACGCCAGCAAAGCAGCGAAGATCATAGGGCAAGGGAGAAACCCCAAAGCCGCCCCAAGGCCGAACCGCGTCAGCGGACTGCGCACAGCACGGACTCTGGCCATGGCACTGACTGCGCATTTCGGTCTGAAGGAGGGCATGAGCGGCAGTTGAACGCCCACGCGACGCAAGGTGCGCTCGACGAAGACACCCAGAAGGATGACGGCAACCAGGGCCAGCAGCAGATGGCGAATGACGAAAAAGAGTGGCGAGGCACTGATAAACTGCAGGCCGAACCCGGCAGTAGCGCCCAGACCGGCATAGGTCGCCAGACGGCCGGCATGATAAGGCACCAGGAGTTGCGCCATCACTCCTTTACCCGCGACCGCTTCCGTCTGCCCCAATACAAAAACCGAGCACATGGTGGCGCAGTGCGTAAGGCTTCCGCCCAGCCCGGCCAGGAAAAGCGCAACCGCCAGCGGAATCCCGGCCGCGGCCAGGACGCTTCCACACTCATATAACCAACTCAGCTCGCCCACGAATTACGCCTGGAAGGAACCCGACATGGGTCCCGCAATCCAAACTCCATGACACAACTACACAGTGCGAGATTTGATCTGGGTCAATTTGCCAGCGACGACAGGCTATTTGTCCAGGTCCGGCGCGCCGAAATGCAATTTGATCAGGATCAAGGCATTGCGATGTAACTGATCTAAGAGACATTGGAGTTGTGCATATTGGAGAGTCGACTTGGACTACACCGCCGCGTTCGAGGCAGCCGTTGATCAGGTTCGCGCCGAAGGGCG
>CAMLLA010000019.1 GCA_946480525.1 uncultured Asticcacaulis sp.
TGACGCCGGCCTGTTGGGCCGTCAGGCTTACTTCCGCGTGTCTAAGAGCTTCTAAGCTTTTTAAATTTGGAAATGGCAGACGGGGAGGGGCAGACCCTCCCCGTTTCTGTGTGTCAGGCATAGCTTGACCGCGCGCCATTTTTCGCGGATACAACCGCAATGATCCAGACGATCCACACCTTTGTCGCCGCCTTTCGCCGCAATAATGCCGGTGAACCGTTGCCGTGCGCGCAACAGGCTGTGCCTTAGGATCGACAGGTTCCCCTTTCAAATCCTCTGATGTTTCACAGCCCTTTTGATCCGCTCAGAAGGGCTTTTTCGTATGGTTTTTCCTGATGTTGCTGACGATTTCAACCACGCATAAACCTGCCACCGATCTGGGCTACCTGCTGCACAAGAACCCGCAGCGTATGCACAGCCAGGACTTTGGTTTCGGTCAGGCGCACGTTTTCTATCCGGACGCCGACGCCGACCTGTGCACGGCGGCGCTTTTGCTCGAGGTCGATCCGGTCGGCCTGGTGCGGAAAAGCGGTCCGGCCGGCGAGGGCTTCGCGCTCGAGCAATATGTCAATGACCGGCCGTATGTCGCCTCGTCCTTCTTAAGTGTCGCGCTGGGGCAGTTGTTCCGCACCGCCATGACCGGCCGGTCAAAAGATCGCCAGGACCTGGCCGACAGCGCTATTGGATTCGACATCCGCATTCCCGTCTTGCCGTGCCGCGGCGGCGAAGGCGTATTGCGTCGCCTGTTCGAGCCCCTGGGTTATGCCGTCACCGCCACGCGCCTGCCGCTTGACGAAGCCTTTCCACAATGGGGCGACAGCAGCTACTTCGATGTGACGCTGTCGGTCACGGCGCGCCTGGCCGAGGTTCTGAAGCACCTCTATGTCCTGATCCCCGTGCTCGACCACGACAAACACTACTGGATCGGCGACGAAGAGGTCGAAAAGTTGCTGCGTCACGGCGAAGGCTGGCTGGACAGACACCCCGACAAGGAACTGATCGCGCGGCGTTACCTGAAAAGCTTCAAGGGGCTGACGGCTATGGCCATGGAGCGGCTGTCCGATGGCGAGCCCGCGCCTGATCCGGTTCGCGAGGATGGCAGCGAAGAGACCCTGGAGCACAGGATCAATCTCAACCAGCAGCGCATGGAGTGGGTGGTCGCGACGCTTAAAGCTCGCGGCATCAAGACGCTGGTCGATATGGGCTGCGGCGAAGGCAAGCTGGTCGGCATGCTGCTCAAGGACCTCGATTTCGATAAGGTCACAGGCGTTGACGTGTCGGTACGGGCGCTGGAAATCGCGCGCGAACGGATGAATTTCGGCCGCCTGCCGGAGTTTCAGCAGCAGCGTGTGACGCTTATGCAATCGGCCCTTACCTATCGCGACAAGCGGTTGGCGGGCTATGACGCGGCGACCGTCATCGAAGTTATCGAACACCTGGAGCCAGAGCGGCTTGAGGCGTTTTCGCGCGTCATTTTCGAATATGCCAAGCCGGGACTGGTCATCCTGACCACGCCCAACGCCGAATATAACGCCCTGTTCGAAAACCTGCCGGCGGGCAAATTCCGCCACCCGGACCATCGCTTTGAATGGACGCGGGCTGAATTCGAAGCGTGGGCGCAAGCCACCGCCGCGCGCTTTGGCTATGCCGTGACGTTCGAACCCATTGGCCATGTCGATGCGCGCCTGGGTGCGCCGACCCAAGCCGGACTTTTCAGGAGGTCGCAATGACCGAAAAGCTTATTTCCCTGCCCCAACTGTCGCTGGTCATGCTGGTTGGCGTCTCGGGCTCAGGCAAGTCGTCCTTTGCCCGCAAGCATTTCCTGGGCACCGAGATCATCTCGTCGGACTATTGCCGTGGCCTGGTCAGCGATGACGAAAATAACCAGGCGGCGACCAAGGACGCCTTCGAGGTGCTGAATTTCATCGCCGGCAAGCGGCTGGCGGCGGGGAAGCTGACCGTGATCGACGCCACCAATGTCCAGCCCGGGGCGCGTCAAAGCCTGATCAGTCTGGCGCGCAGGCATCACGTCATCCCGGTCGCCATCGTGCTCAACCTGCCGCGTGAGCTGTGCCTGGAACGCAACAAGGCGCGTCCCGACCGCGATTTCGGCAAGGGTGTCGTCTGGGGACAGGCCGACTCCCTGCGCCGGTCCTTGAAGGGCCTGCGTAAGGAAGGGATCAGCCACGTCACCGTGCTCGACACGCCGGAAGAGATCGACGCCGTGCGCATCGAGCGCCATCCCCTTTGGCCGGACAAGAAGCGGGAGACCGGGCCGTTCGACATCATCGGCGACGTCCATGGCTGCTTCGACGAACTGCAGGCCCTGATGCTCAAGCTGGGCTATGTCATCGAAGGCAACCGGCCGTACAGCGTCTCGCATCCTGAAGGCCGCAGGCTGATCTTCGCCGGCGACCTGGTCGATCGCGGTCCGAAGACACCCGAAGTTCTGCGTATCGTCATGGATATGGTCAAGGCGGGCACGGCCTTCTGTGTCGCCGGCAACCACGACGAAAAGTTGAAGCGCGCCCTGACCGGGCGCGACGTGAAGGTCGCCCACGGCCTGGCGGAATCGCTGGAACAGCTGAGCCATGAACCGCAGGAATTCAAGCGCGATGTCGTCGACTTCCTCGACGGCCTGATCAGCCACTATGTCTTCGACGGCGGGCGGCTGGCCGTGTCGCACGCCGGCCTGAAGGAACACTATATTGGACGCGGCTCGCCGCGCATCCGCAGCTTTGCCATGTATGGCGAAACGACGGGCGAAATCGATGAGTTCGGCCTGCCGGTACGCCACAACTGGGCCAAGGAATATCGTGGCCAGACCATGCTGGTCTACGGCCACACGCCGGTGCCTGAGCCCGAATGGCTGAACCGCACGATCAACATCGACACTGGCTGCGTCTTCGGCGGCAAGCTGTCGGCCCTGCGCTACCCTGAAAAGGAGATCGTGCAGGTCGATGCGGCGCGCGTCTATGCCGAGCCCGTGCGGCCGATCGGTCACGGCATGGACAGCCGCGACGGCGGTATACTGGATATTGATGACGTTACCGGCAAGCGCGTGGTCGAAACCGAACTGGCGCGCAACATCGTCATCCGCGACGAAAACGCCATGGCCGCCCTGGAAGTCATAAGCCGTTTCGCCGTCGATCCGCGCCTGCTGATCTACCTGCCCCCCACCATGTCGCCGCCGGAGACATCGGCGCTTGATGACTGGCTGGAACACCCCGCCGAAGCCTTTGCCTATTACCGCAAGCAGGGCATCGACCGTGTGATCGCGGAGGAGAAGCATATGGGCTCGCGCGCCATCGCCGTCTTCGGCCGCGATGAGGACGCCGTGCGCAAGCGCTTCGGCACGGAGGGCGCGGGGATTGGGACCGTCTATACCCGCACCGGCCGCGCCTTCTTCAACGACAAGGCGCTGGAGCAGGCATTCCTTAAGAGGCTGGTGGGCGCTGTCGATACCGCCGGGCTGTGGGACAGTCTCGGCACCGATTGGCTGTGCCTTGATACCGAGCTTCTGCCGTGGTCGGCCAAGGCGCTGGCACTGCTGGAGCAGCAATATGCCCCGGTCGGCGCGTCCTCGACGCACGTTCTGCCGATCGCCGCCGACCTGCTGGCCAAGGCGGGGCACGGCGAGATGGCGATGCGGATGCGCGAGCGGGCGGACATGGCCGTCGCCTATCGCGACGCCTATCGCCGCTATTGCTGGGACGTGCAGTCGGTCGATGATTACAAGGTCGCGCCCTTCCATGTGCTGGCCCACGAAGGATCGTTCAACCTGGGCCGCGACCATCTGTGGCACCTCGATGTCATCGACCAGCTGTGCGCGGCCGATCCGGCGTTCGTCAAAGCGACAGCGCGGCGGGTCATCGACCTGGGCGACGATGCGGACGTCCTCGACGCCACCGACTGGTGGGAGGCCGAAACGGCTGCCGGCATGGAAGGCATGGTCGTCAAGCCGCTCGACTTTACCGTCAAGGGTGCCAAGGGCCTGATCCAGCCCGGCGTCAAATGCCGTGGCCGCGAATATCTGCGCATCATCTACGGCGCCGAATATACCGCGCCGGAGCACCTCAGCCGGCTGAAGGCGCGCAATGTCGGCGCCAAGCGCTCATTGGCCCAGCGCGAATTTGCCCTGGGGCATGAGGCGCTGAAACGTTTCGTTGCAGGTGAGCCGCTCTATCGTGTGCACGAAGCCGTCTTCGGTGTCCTGGCGCTGGAAAGCGAACCCGTGGATCCGCGCTTATGAGGACGATCATGCGCATGACCTTCGGGTCGCACCTCTATGGGACTTCGACGCCGGAGTCCGATCTCGACGTCAAGGCGGTCTACCTGCCCACCGCCCGCGATATCCTGCTGCAACAGGTGCGGGCGGCGGTCACCGGCCAGCGCGACAAGGCGAAGGGCGAGAAGAACACGTCGGCCGATACCGATTTCGAAGCCTATGCGCCGGCCAAGTTCCTGCACCTGCTGGCCGAGGGGCAGACGGTCGCGCTCGACATGCTGTTTGCACCGGACAGCGCAATGCTGGAGGCGCCTGACCCGGTCTGGTTCGAGATCAAGGCCCTGGCGCCGCGCCTGTTCAGCCGCAAGACGACCGGCTTTGTCGGCTATTGCCGCCAGCAGGCGCGCAAGTACGGTGTCAAGGGCGAGCGTTTGTCGGCGGTGCGCCTGGCGCTCGACGGCTTGCGCGAGATCGAAGGGCGGCACGGCGCGAACGAAAAGCTGGAGGTCGCGGCCGCCGAGGTGGCAGCGCTGGCGGCCGCGCATCCGCTGCTGGACGTCGTGCAGCTGCCGGATGGCGCCGGGTCTTTGGCCACCTATTTCGATGTCGCCGGCAAGAAGGCGATCTTTTCGGCGTCGATCAAGGGGGCGCGGGCGATGGCCGAAAACCTCTATAACGAATTCGGCGACCGCACCCGCGCTGCCGAAGCCAATCAGGGCGTCGACTGGAAAGCCATGTCGCACGCCGTCCGCATCGCGCGTCAGGCGGTCGAGTTTCTTGAGACGCGCCAGGTAACCTTTCCTCGGCCGGAAGCGGCGCACCTGCTGGCGATCAAGCGCGGGCAGGTGCCATACCTGGCGGTCGGCGAGGAGATCGAAACCCTGCTCGAAGCCGTCGAGCACGCGGCTTTGACGTGCGACCTGCCCGAAGTGCCGCCCGAAGGGCTGGCCGACGACTTTATCGCCGATCTCCATGCCCGGATCGTAAAGGGAGAGCTGTCGTGATTAGGCCCTCCGAAATCTCGCCAGAAGCCGCAGCCTATATCCGGCAACGTCTCGACGCCTTGGCGGAGGCGGAGGGCGTACGCATCCTGTTCGCCATCGAGTCGGGTAGCCGAGCCTGGGGTTTTCCATCGGCCGACAGCGACTACGACGTCCGCTTCGTCTATGTCCGGCCAAAGGTGGACTACCTGTCGGTGCAGGAATTTCGCGATGTCATCGAGACGCCAACCGTTGACGATCCGGCACTCGGTGTGCCGCTTGATCTCAATGGCTGGGACCTGCGCAAAGCACTGCGGCTGGCCTTGACCTCCAATCCGGTCCTGCACGAATGGCTGAGCTCACCGATCGTTTACGGCAGCGACCCTGCCGCCATGCAGGCGATCAAGGATGTGGCCGTCCAGACGGCCGATCGCGATGTCCTCCGCTACCACTATGACCGCCTGTGCCGTAGTGCCTGGAACCAAATGCAGTCGGCTGAAGGTGCCACCATCAAGCGTTACTGCTACGCCCTGCGCCCGACCCTGATGCTCAAATGGCTCGCCTGCCGCGAAGACTTGCCGCCCATGGATATGCGGCAGCTTTGCGCCGGGCAGCATATCGATGCTGGCGTCTTGACCGATATGGCTGGCCTGATAGACGCCAAACGATCAGGCGTCGAAACGGATGTCGCCAGCGGCGTTGAAACGCTAAATAGACTGATCTCGCAACAACTCGGTGAGATTGCGCCCAAGCCGGAAAAGACGGACATTGGGAAACACCCACTGCTGGCTGTCGCAGACGACCTGTTTAACCGCTTGCTTTAGAGCGATATGGCGAAACGAAGTTCGGCGTAGCCAAAAGTGTAAGCGGTTTTAGCCGTAAATATCTCGACAAAACAAAACCTTAGATCGGAATGACTGCTTCCATCTAAAATCATTTCGACCTAGAACGCGATCCCTTCGGCGTAGACGATGCGTTCGAAGCTGGTTAGCGGGCTGTGTCCGTTCTTGTCCGCGGGCAGGGTCTGCGAGAAGGTTTCCGTTTCCGTGATCAGCAGGCGGCGCTGTCCGCCCGCCGGTGTTTCCGGGGCATAGAAGGTTTCTTCGTAGATCAGCTCCGGAAGCACGCTCCGCCGTATCTGATCTGCCACGATCCTTTCGCCCTGAACCCTGCGGATCGGGCGTTTGGTTTCGCCGATATCCGCATCCGCCAGTTCACGGGCGCGCGCCGCGGCCTGGGCCGGCGAGGTGTCTTCTACCGGTGCCTTCTTGTCTTCAAAGGGCTTGGGGATCTTGTCGTTCGGGTTGTTGAACGGCTCTCCCCAGGCGTCGCGCCAGCCAAGGATGGGGTCGAGACCGTCGTCCAGCACCTGGGTCTGAACGCGCACGACACCGCGCCGCGCGCGGGCGGGCAGAGTGGAATTATGCGGCTGGTCGCCATACACAAAGACGCGATACTGCCGGGTCAGCTCGTTGATCGGCACGATGACGGCGATGCGGTCCGGGCTTATCTGCATGAAGTCGCAGGTCACCGCCGGCGACAGGTGCGCGCCTGAAACCGAGTTGGGCTGATAGCGTGCGACGGCCAGGCGGATGAAGGGGAAATAGCTGCCGCGCGGGATATTGACCGCGATATCGGCGTACCACAGCTGACGGTCCTTGTCGTAGCCGACCTCGTGCGGCGCGACGGCGAAGGTGCCCTCCTGTCCTGGAACAGCCAGGTCGCGGGTCTGGAAGGCGTTGGGCAATTGCCCCTCCTCCGACGGCAATCCGGCGCCCGGCGCTGTAACCGGCCCTTTGGTCAGGGCGAGACGGAAGGTCGAGCGGCGCGGGCTGTTGGTGGCGATCTGCGTGCTGACGCGCAAGGGGTCGCGGCCCCACTGGGTGACGAACGGCTGGTTGCCCGCCGCGTCGCCTGCGGGCGCCGTATCGTTGGGCTCGTTCGGCAGGATGACGGCCAGCATTTCGTTGAAGCCGGTCACCAGCCACGGCCGGTCGAGATAGACGCGCAGACCCGCCGTACGCCGCGACGCCGGAAGCTTGCCGCCTTTTTGCAGCCAGCCGAAGGTCGGGATGACATACAGCACAGATGGGGCCGGCGGCGGGGCGCTGCTCGGGATCCACTGGACTGCCTTGCCGGAGGTGACCTTCATGGCTGTGTCGCTGTCGCGCAGCGGCTTTTCGAAGAATTCCTTGAAGCGGGAAATGGCGTCCATGCGATATTCGACTCGCCGCGCCCGCGTGTCCTGGAAGATATGCGGAACCTGGCGGGCCAGGTAATGGTCGGTCGGGAAACCGTCGAGACGGGCGATCGGCAGCTGTGCCGCGATGTCGCGATGCGCCCGTGCGACCGGGCCGGACTTGGCGCCCAGGTTGACGGCGTTGTCGTCGGGCTCGTTCCAGTCGGCCAGGATATCGAGCCGTCCCGTCGAACGGCCGCTCAACGGCGTGTAGATGTTGAGGCGGGCCGGGACCTCGCCGAGATCGCGGTGCGCCGTGAACGTATCGAAGCCAGGTACGATCAGCGGCTTTTGCGTCGCGTGCACCAGCTCGATCTCGCGCCACGGCGTGAACATCCAGTGACGGCCTTCGACAATCGTCTTGCGCATATTGAACGACAGTTTGGCGAGTTTATTATCCCCGAACATCAGCGCCCAAAGCGCCATTTGATCGACCGCGCCATCCGGAATAAGCGAGCTCAGTCGCACGCGCTGGCGGCAGCCCTTTGGCATCGGCACTTCCAGGGTGCGCGTGCCTGGATTGTAGGTGAAGGTGGTGAAGGTCTCCGAGCCAACGATCATGACCGGATGGCTGCGCGGCCATTGCGGCGAGACGGTCCCGGAAAACGCGTCGTAAAGCGTAATGGTCTCGTCTTGCCATTGGGTGTCGCCCAGCGCCTTGAAGCGCGCCTTGATGCCGATCGCCCACGGATCGGGCAAGTAGGGAAGGGCGAACTGTGGGCGGCTGACGCTGTAACGTGACGCCTTGGTCGTTTCCGGCACGGGCTCGATCAGCGGCTTGATGTAATCTGCTGGTGGAACCTCGGTTACGGGGAAAGGGGCGTCCTGGCGGCACAATGTCTCATAGAGATCGGGCCGTAGCTTGCCGTTGGCGTCGTCGACGGCGCCATGGGTTTCGGCGAAACGCTGCACGACGCGGGGCGGCGCCAGGTTGCGCGCGACCCGTGGCTTGGCTGCGGGCGGGTGGGTCTTGGCCGTCTCGTCGTAATAGCTGCGCAGGGCCATGCGCTCCATCGATTCACCTTGCAGCGGATGGTCGGTCAGCTTGTAATTGCAGCTGTGGGCCGTCGGCGCCATGTCGCCGACCAGGGTGATGACCGGGCTTTCAATGGGCTCATAACGGCGATACATCACCGGCGGAGTCAGGGTCTTGTCGCTGCTGGGGTCACGATGGCTGACAGAGGTGCCCGTCAGGTCGACGGCGCGCAGCCGGGCCTGGTAAACGTGACCGAACCGCAGGGCGGGCAGAGTGCCGCGCGGTGGCGGTGGCGGCACCGGCGGCATCGTGCGGATATGTTCAAGCGCAACGGTATAGGTCGCCTTGATCGGCAGGCCGTCCGGCACTTCACCGTCGTTCTCACCGACCATCATGGCATGCGCCTTCTTGATGTCGGGCTCCTTCGACGGATCGCTCGCGGGTGTCGTCAGCACCTTGAACGGTTCCGGCGCGCTCAGCGACCAACCTCGCCAGACGAAGACGCCTTCGTGCAGCTTATAGACGTCGGGCACGCTGCCATCCGGGCTTAAGCCCAGCGCCGTACCGATCATGCCTTCTTCTTCGGGAGAGGTGCCCGTCACCTGCGCGCCGGTCGTGTCCCAGCCGAGATTGACAGCCACCGTCTTGTCGAGCGGGTTCAGGAAGCGATAGTGGATATTGCGCCGGTGCAGCGAACGCCAGGCGGGTTTTGCCAGCGACATGTCGATGATGTCGACACGGTAGCCGCGCAACAGGTCCATGGCCTTCAGCGGCGGGACGGCGCCGGCTTCCAGGCCGGCGTCCAGCGCGGCGGCGCGTTTGGCGCCGTTTTCAACATCGACGTGACGCAGGCTCTTCGCCAGCATCAGCCCGCCAGTGCGCAGGCTGGGGGCGCCGGCTTGGGGAATGGTGTCCTCGGCGGGTTCGGCCGGTTCGACGCTCGACTGATTGAGGGATGACGCGATCCCCGCCTGGACCGGCAGTGTGCCGTTGTCGCTGAACGCCGACACGCGCATGGTGTCGAGCGATCCGGCAAGGCCGATCGCCTTGTGCGCCGCGCCGTCGACATCCATCTGGATCAGGTCCAGCCCGCGGTCTTCGATGACGGCGAAGCCGTTATCCAGGGTCGCCGTATCATCTTCGGCTTCGAACCGCTTCGGCGCGATGACGCAGATCGTGCCCGGGCAGACATCTACCGCGGGATTGACCGTCGCGCCCTTGCGCTTGACATGGATGGCAAAGGTTTTGGTGCCGCTAAACGCCGGATCGAATGGCACTTCCAGTTCGATCACCAGGCCACAATAGCGCGACAATTCATTGTAGCCGGACAATGCCGCCGCGATCTTGTGGAAGTCGGTGCGGGCAACCAGCGTCGCGTCGTTCGGCAATGCGGGCCGTTCGAAGCCCGGGAATGAGACGTCTTCGTGTCCGTTTTCCGGCGTGCCCTTGTGCGTGAAGGTTTTCTCCTTCAGCAGAGGCTTGTGATAGTGCGAGAACAGGTCGAGCAACGCGTGCGGCGCCTTGGCGATCTCTTCGGCCGTCTGTTTCCTCAGGGTGTTGAACAGCCGCTGACGCGGCGGCCGGCCCTTGTAGTTCAACTGGCGTCTTTCGGTCGGCGACAGATAGCCTGGCCAGCCGGCGGCGATCAGGTCCGGCGCGCGCGGCAACTCCTCCCCGCCACTGAGCGCCAGCTTCAGATACGTATGCTCGATAAGGTCGTTCAGCGTCTTGACCGGATAGCTGAAGATCAGCTTGCCTTCCAGGTTTTTGAAAATGTAGTCCTTGACCGGCGTCTTGGGTGGGAAGAGCGCCTTGTAGACCTCAGGAATGACGCGCGATTTGCGGACCCCGACGATGGGATTACCGACCTTTTTGCCCGCCGCCATCTCATGGATGCCGATTTCACAGCCTTCGATCGTTTCGGCCCAGTTTGTCCACGCCGGCCACTGTGCGATCGTCGCGCCCGGGCCGTTGGCGACCAGCCGCGGCGAGACGAAGATGCCGACCTTCAACAACCCGTTTTTCAATCTGCCCTGAGGGCAGAGCGTCCAGATGACTTTTTCGCTCATCGATATGTCCCCCAAAAACCTTACGCAAAGGCCGCGCAGTAATCGTTCCAGATCTTCCCTTCGCCCGTCACCAGGTCGGGCGGGGCGAATTCGACGAACAGCGGGTCGGCGTCCGAACCGGCGAATTCGCGCTCAACGGTGACGTCCTGTGAGCAACTGAAGAACAGGATGTCGATTTCGACCGTCAGCGTAGCGGTGCCGTAGAGCCGCGCCTTGCCGCCTGTCTTTTCGTAGGTCAGGCCAAGATGGAAGACGAGGCTGACGGTAATGAGCCCCAGCACGCTCAGGTGCCCGCCCATCTCGACATAGCCTTCGAACTCGATCAGCTCCTTGGGCACCTTCTGCCAGTGGAAGTAGAAGCCGCCCTTGACGTAGACGCCGCCCGACGCGACACCCAGGTCAATCGAGATCTGCGCGCCGAATTCGAGGCACGCCTCCAGCTCACGCACGCCTCCGGTGTCGAGCGCGATGGCGAAGAAACCGCCGCCGCCGAACATCGAAACGGTCAGGTTGAACGGATTGTGGCGTTCGGCGAAGTTGAAGCGCGCCGACGGCCCGCCGCCGGTGAACGGCAGGTCGAAGCCCGCGCCAAGACTGACATTCTGCAGGGTCAGGGCGCCGACGCCGATATCGGGCAGGCCCATGCTGTAGGCGGCGGAAATGCCGGCGGGTGAAACATCGATGGCCGGCGGATCGGCAAAGCCGTCCATCGGTATGACATCCTTCATGGAATTGAGGAATTCCAGCGGGCCGCCGAACAGGACGCCGTTCTGCAGGTTCAGCACGGGGTTGATGTCGGTCTTGCTGCCCGGCTGGACGGTCAGGTCCAGCTTGTCGAAGGTCAGGATGATAAAGCCGAACAGGTTGATCTTGAACCAGTTCAGCTTCGCTTCGACTTTTGTGACAGGGGGCTTACCCGTTTTGTCGACGGTAACGGTCGTGCGGATGCTGAGCTGCGGATCGGACGACGAGGGCGGCAGCGGAATGAAGACGCCGGCGCTCTCGGTAATGACTTTTTTCTCCAGCATATAGCTGGTGACGACGCCGGCTTCGGTATTGACCGTCGTGAGTTTCGGTACGTTCTTGCCGTCGAAGCCTTCGAAGGCCCCGGCGGATTTGAGAATGTCGCCAAGCGGCACGACGCCCAACAGTTTTGCACCGCCTAGCGCCTTGCCAAGATCGAAATCGGCGTCGAGATAGGCGTCCACGTCGCTGAGAACGCCCAGCTTGCGCGACAGGCCTTCCGGGAAAAGGCCGGGGTCGACGATGCCGCCGAACTTGTCCGTCACGCCCGACGCATTTATGGGGGCGTCGAACCCCAGGACGACCTGGGCGGCGTTGTCGGCGCCGAAGCCCGCGGTAAGGAAGCGTTTGTGATAAACGACCTTGGGGGCGATCTTTTTCCCCACCATGGTCTGGACCGAAGGCACCTCGATTTCCGCGGAGGCCAGGCGCGGATAAAAGCGCGGCCCCTTGATCGACGCGGTGGCCGGCCAGCTTTCGAAACTGAGGAATTGCGCCGGATAGTCGCTTTCGCCGGGAGGCAACACATTGCCGGCGGCGTCGATGTCGCGGCTGAAGCGGATAACCGAAGCGTTGACGTTGAAGCGCCGGCGCGTTTCCGTGGTGGAATTGTAAGCCTGGCAGATGGCTTCGACATGGCTGTGCGTCGGAACAAGGGTTTCGCCGATGCCTTCGACCGAGCTTTGTTCGTTGCGCGTCGCCGCCACGAACATCAGCGGCATGTCCAGCACGGTCTTGCGCCCGGCGGTGTCGGTGGCGATGATGTGGAACAGCATGTCCTGGCCGCCGTTGCTCAGCTTTGGCCAGAAGGTTTCGAAAAAGCGGTTCTTGTTACTTTTGTAATAGGTGTCGAAACTCAGCGACGTGACCTGTTCGGGCGCTTTTAGATCGGGCGTCTGGGCGGTGGTGATCTCGATACTGCTGAACGGGAAATCGCGGGCGTCGAAGCGCTGTGCGTCGCCCGGGAAGCTGCGCGTGCGCTGGCGGACGATGATGTAATACTTCTGCATCAGTCCGGCGACGCGGCCGCCGTCGGACTGGCGGGTGAACTTGCGCTCCGAGACCTTGATCAATGAGGCGGCGTGACCGAACGGGAAGAGATAGCCGGCATAGACGACGCGGACGAACTGGTCGCGGCCGATGGAAGAGATGTGCTTCCACTGCTCGATATTGCTGTCGACCTGGGTGGGGTTCGGCCAGCGGCCTTCGGCGTCGAACGAAGCCCCCAGGGCGGTCATGCGAAGGTATTTCGCCATGACCGGCAACGAGACATAGCCGCCCTTGAGCGAAGACGTCAGGCGGACGATGCCCGTGCGATCCAGACTGTCGAGCGCCCAGGGGCCGGACTGGTCCTGGTGCTTTTGCGCAAAGCCTTCCAGATCATCGGCGTGCAGGGCGCGCATCGGTTCCGGATTGTCGCCGATGACCCAGTCATCGACGCGCGTCCCCATGCGCGTGTGCCACAGTTCGGCGAAGTCGCCGTCGTGATCGACCGGCTCGGTGGCGTGGGCAAAGCCGGCTGTGGACAGCGGGCTCATATGCAGGCGGTACGGAACTTCGATATCGGTGGCGTTTTCGCCGATCGGCCGGGGCTTGGTGTCGGCGAACACCATGGACGCGACCGAAACGCCGTCGACCATAAAGAGCGGCATGGTTGCCAGCTCCTGTGTCGCCAGGGTCGCGACGTAAAGGCTGGCCGTTTTGGTACCCGGTGTCCGGAATGGATCGCCGTCGTCCTTGTCCGACCGTCTGGCATTGGGTGTCAGTGTCGCCTTGATTTCATAGGCGATGAGTTTGTCGATCGCCGCGTCGGACAGTTGCTTGCCCGATGCCGCCGCCTGGGTGATGGCCTCGGCGATGCGCTTGGCGATACGGCGCAGCAGCGCTTCGGTCTTCGGACCATATTGGCGCAGGGCGTCTTTTTGCTGGTTGCTGATGGCGGTCAGGCGCGTGCGGATGCGGTCGAAGGCGTGGGCGGACGGCATCACGTCGGCAGACGGGGCATCAAGCGCGCGGGTATCGAGATTGAGCTTCCATGTCGCGCAGGCATTGAGCACTTCGGCGACGGTGAACGGCATCGAGGTGAAACCGGACGGCGCCTTGTAGGACAGGCGCGATGGCCCGGCGATATAGGTTTCCGCGATCTCGTTCGAGTGGATGGCGCCGGGTGCGCCGCCGTCCTTGCCGCCGGTCGCCTGACCTGAGCGGCTGATGTCCGGCATGTTGGGGTCGTTGAGGTCCGGCCAGGTGCGCTCGACGATGGCCTGTGGCTGGTGCTCGACGATCATCAGGGCGTAGGACGCCGGATCGATCTTCTGGATACGGCGGGTCTTGGCCGAGCCCGTCACCTTCATATTGACCAGGCGGACATTCAGCACCATCAGGTCGCGCGGCCGCAGCATGGTGAAGTCGGTCGCATCCTTGATTGCCGTGGCGAAGTTGCCAAAGCCGGGTCTGGTGGTCTGTTCCGCCAGTCCCTTGCCGGAATTGAATTGTTCCTGGATGGTTTGGCCGACAGGCTTGTCGATGACGACAGGCTTCTTGCGGTCCTGCGCCACGGCGGCTGTGGCTGAGGCTCCGCCCGCGGCCAAAAGCCAATTGACCAGCAGACGACGGGTCAGCCGGATTTCTTTTCCAATGGACGTGTCGGAATGGAGCTTGCCGGATACGCGGGTGTCGTCACTGCGCCGTCTGGACATTTTCGTCCCCCCTGCCGATTTGGAGGAACGCTAGCAAAGAACGCATAACATGGCTATATGAAATCCTGCCGCGTGAGGCGAATATCGGCGGCCATTTCGCGTGACCGCCGACACAGCTTTATGCGTCGAAAGACGCCACCCGCGCGCGGATAACGCTGAGTGGTTCGTCACGCAGCAGTTCGCCGTTGCGCCACACCGGTTCCAGCGCATTGAGGCCGCCTTCGACCGGCTGGAAGTCTGCGTCGCGGACCGCCACGGTGCGGAATACACCATTGTCATTGCCAAGCCCCAGCAGCCCACGCTTGGAACGCTTGCCGGTGTCGGTCACCGGGTCCTTGTAGACATCGCGCCAGGCGCCACCGACCTTGGCGGCGGAAGCCTTGTAGGCGAACTGCATCGTGTCGCGGTCGCACTTCTGCAGCAGCGCGCCGCCCATGCCGAAGGCGATGTTCGATGCGCTGAAACCCTCGGCCGTCAGGCGGTTGAGGATGGCCTCGATGCTCACCGGGTTGACGCCGTCGCCCTGGATGACGCGGACGGTGTTGAGCACGCGGTAACCTTTGCCATTGGTCGTCGTGCCGAACTTGTCCGCCAGCAGGTTGACCGTTCTGGACACCACCTCGACCGGATCGCCGCTGTCGGGACGGACGACCAGGGTCGCGCCGCTGTCGATGACCTGCTGGCGCAGGCGCTCGCCCCAGATGTGTTCGACGGCGTTGTACAGGTCGTAGCTGTCCGACACCACGGCGAATATGCCGCCCGGCTTGCCGAACTGGCTGACCATGTTGGCATAGGCATCGGCCTCGTTGGGACGCTCCCAGCTGGTGATGGTCGAATGCTCGGCGGCCGGGATGGAAAATCCGGCCATCGGTTCATTGTAGAAGCGCCGGGCCGCGAGAATGGCCGCCAGCGTATCGGTGCCCTGGAAGTTGGTCAGGTGCGCCAGGCCGCCCAGGCCCGCCGACTGGTGCGAAGACACGCCGCGCGCGCCGAAGTCGTGCAGTTTGAATGGCAGTTCGGCGTCGGGTGCGTCCGACGTAGCAACCAGATGCTTGCGGATCAGCCGGCGGACGCCGTTCGAAATGGTCGCCACCGTGATCGGGTACCAGACGCGCAGCAGCGCCGTTTCGACATAGCTGGTCAGCCAGAAGAAGTCCGGATCGGTATTGACGACCGTCATCATCGGCAGGCGTACCGGCGCGATCGTGCCTTCTGCTTGCGCGCGGATTTCCAGCGGCAGGTGGCCGCCGTGACGATCGATCAGCCGTTCCCAGCCGGCGCGGTGGAACGGCAGGCCATGCGGCACCAGAAGCGCCTCCGCCTCATCGATATCGGCGCGGGTGACGGGGGTATTGAACTCGGCCTTCAGGATCGCCTGAAGCCCGAAGAACAGCGCACGGTCATAGGCGCCGCCGCGCGCTTCGACATAGGAAAAGACGTTGGTCGTACCGGCTGGATACTGGCGGAAGTGGCTGGCCTTGTAGCTGTCGGTATTGAGGATCGGATTGATGGTCATGACAGAAGCTCCTTCGTGTCGGTTCGTCCGTTCGGGGTCTATCCCCTTGGACATCGGGTGTTGATCTTAGGCAGCGCCCAGGAAATGTTCCAGGATGAAGTAATGGTCTTCGAACAGAAGCTCACGCATCTGACGGGCTTCGGCCAGTTGCACCCAGCGGGCGCGGGCGGCGTCATCCGACCCGCGCACCTGCGGCAGGTCGCCGCTCGGGAATTCGAAGTGGAAGGCGTGGGTGATGGTCCGGCCGCGCTGTGACCGCTCGGGATCGTCAAACACGCGCTGCCCTTTCAGGCTGCCGCGCAGGACCGGCAGTGGCAGCTTGATGCGGGTCTCTTCCTTCAGTTCGCGCAGCACGGCCGTCAGCAGGGTCTCGTGCTGATTGACGAAGCCGCCCGGCAGCGCCCACAGCCCCTTGCCGGGCTGCGCGCCACGCTTGACCAGCAGGACATGACCGGAGTGGACGATGACGGCGTCGACCGTTGTGAAGGTCGGCGGATAGGGCGCGTTGGCCCAGGCCGCCTTGTAGGCCACGATGTGGCGGTATTCTTCGGCCAGTTGAGCGAAGGTCTTGGTCTTGCGGAAGGCCTGTAGCGTCTCGAAGACCGGCTTTGGCACATTGGCCTCGACCAGCCGCAGCGCGCCGTCATCCTCGGAAAACAGGTGGTCGCGCAATTCCGTCGCGGACAGGCCCGACGCAAACGGCACGTCGATCAGGTCCCACTGCGGAAAGGCATGCAGGTACCAGGACGTCTCATCCTTCTCGTGGCCGATCAGGCCGATGCGCGTTTCGCTCAGGGGCTTGCCGGCCGCGCGGACGACGTCGGCGACGTGTTGCTGGACGTCCGCCTGCCAGGCGCCTTCGTTATAGAGATGGTCGACAAGATGGCGAACGATAACGCGGTCGGCATCACTGCCCAGCGCGGCGCGCAGCATGACTTCGCGTTCGGCGGACGAAAAGGGATTGCGGGTCGAACGGGCGGATTGCGCTGAGCCGATCAGCATGATGAGCCGGTCACAGCTTTGCAGCGCGCGCCGGACGACGGACAGATGGCCATTATGAAAGGGTTCGAACCGCCCGATAAAGGCGATGAAATCGTAGTGCATGAGGCTCCCTCATTGCGATGTGACGTCTGGTCTGCCCAGACACGCCCAGGATTTCACCGTCGCCGGGCCTTGTCAATAGGATGCAGGAATAACCACGCAATTTTCGTGCAGGCGGGACGCCGGTAACAGGTGACAGGTGCATCCCTGAATTGCGGCCGCGCCGCCGGCGCGGCTGAATATCCGTCCGGTGAGATCGCCGGAACTTGATCATCCTCAAAGTTGTAATCCGTCTGGCGCGGTGGTAGCTCTATAGGCCTGCGCCGGCCGACGGAACGACATTGCAGGGGGATTTCATGGGTTTCATTTCAAAGCAGTTCATCGACATCATCGAATGGGCTGATCCGCCGAAATCCATGCTGGCGGCGCGCTATCCGATGGAAGGCCACGAAATCCAGACCGGCGCCAAGCTGGTGGTGCGCGAGACACAATCGGCCCTGTTCCTGAACGAAGGCACGATCGCCGACCAGTTCGGACCCGGCACGCACACCCTGACCACCCAGACCCTGCCGATCCTGACCTACCTCAAGAACTGGGACAAGGCGTTCAAATCGCCGTTCAAGTCGGACGTTTTCTTCTTTTCGCTGCGTGAGCACATCGACCAGAAGTGGGGGACGACCCAGCCGATTACCGTGCGCGACAAGGAGTTCGGGCCGCTGCGCATACGGGCGTTCGGCAATTACGGCTTCAAGATTACCGACCCCAAGCTGTTCTGGACGCGTTTCTGCGGCTCGGGTGCGACCTTTACGACGCAGGACATCGAAGGCCAGCTGCGCGCCGCCCTTTTGAGCGGCATCGCCAGCACATTGGCGCAGAGCGCCGTCGCCTTCGTCGATATGGCGGCCCAGCAGGACGCGTTCTCCAAGATGCTGTTTGCCGGCCTGTCGCCGACCTTTACCGAAATGGGTCTTGGCCTGACCAGCTTCTATGTCCAGAGCCTGTCCCTGCCGGAAGAGCTTGAAAAACATCTCGACCGCGCGGGCTCTCAGCGCATCGTCGGCAATCTCAACGCCTATACCCAGTTCCAGGCGGCCGAAGCGCTAGGCAATGCCACGGCGGGCGGCAGCGGCGGCGGGCTTGCCAGCGAGGGTGTTGGCCTGGGCGCCGGCCTCGCCATGGGCCAGATGATGGCGCAATCTCTCGGCCAGTCACTCGGACAGGGCCAGGGCGCAGGGCCGGGCGCGGCGCAGCCCGAGCAGGACCCCATGGTCGTGCTTGAAAAGTTGGGCGAGCTTTTTCAGAAGGGCATCCTGACCGAAGCCGAGTTCACTGCCAAGAAGGCCGAACTGCTTAGCAAAATCAGATAGATGACGGACATCGCCTGCCCTTCGTGCGGCGCACCCGTCAGCTTCAGATCCAGCCTGTCGGTCTCCGCCGTCTGCCCCTATTGCCAGAGCCTGCTTGTTCGGCGCGACGTCAATGTCGAGGACCTGGGCAAGGTCGCGGCCTTGCCGCCCGATATGACGCCGTTTCAGGTCGGCACCGACGCCTATGACGACGATGGCCGGATCACTCTGGTCGGCCGCTTGCGCCTGGCGTGGCAGGACGGTTTCTGGAACGAATGGTTCTTCGTCAGCGATAGCGGGCGCAAGGGCTGGCTGGCCGAGGCGCAAGGGACGTACGCCCTGTCCTATGAAATCGACGGCGACCTGCACCCCAATACGCACCATGCCATTTCGCGCTGGGCGGAAACGAAGGCGCGCGGCGAGATAATTGGTCAGGCCCTGACGATCGAGGGGCGGAGCTACCGGCTGACCGACGCCAAGAAGGCCGTGTGCATCGGCTGTGAGGGCGAACTGCCGGTCGTCAGTCCCGTGGGCCGGCGATCGATGTGCTTCGACTTCATGGGTGGGCCCGACGAATTTGCCTCGGTCGAGATCAGCGGCGATGCGCGGCGCATCTTTACCGGCCGTTATGTCGAATGGGAGCAGTTGCGGGCGTCCAACCTGCGTGAGATCGAGGGCTGGTCATGAAGGCATTCGGTCAGCGCACAGCCGCGCGGTCGGTCAACGCGTTCAACTGCCCCAGTTGCGGCGGTCCCATAACCCTGCGCGCCGGCGGCATCAGCGTCAACGCTGTCTGCGGCCAGTGCGGCACCATTGTCGATGCCACCGATCCCAACCTCAGGATCATCCAGGCGGCAGACTCGTCTCTGTTTTTCACGGATATTCCCATCGGGTCGCGCGGCGAACTGGGCGGCATCCAATGGGAAGTCATCGGCTATGTCCGCAAGGCCGTGGCGGGCACGGTCTATGCCTGGGAAGAATACCTGTTGTTCAATCCGTGGCACGGCTTCCGCTTTCTGTCGAACACCGGCGGCCACTGGACTTTCTTCAAACGCCTCAACCAGGCGGTCGACGGCATCGGCCGCAGGAACGAACTGCGCTTCGACGGCCAGACCTACAAGGTCTTCAACAAGGACAATGCCCGCGTCGTCGCTGTCCAGGGCGAGTTCTACTGGCGCGTCAAACGCGGTGATGAAACCTGGTGTGCCGACTATATCTGTCCGCCCTATATGCTGAGCAGCGAGGAGCGGGACGACGAGATCAATATCACCCAGGGCGTCTATCTCGCCTATCAGGTGGTGCAGAAGGCCTTCCCTGAAGCACGGCTGCGCACCCCTTCGGGCGTCGGCGCCTGCCAGCCGTCGGCGGACAACGGCCGGGCCAAGACCGTGGTCGGCCTCGGTATCGCTGCCGCTGTGGCGGCGATCATGATTCATATGGGTATCGCCCTGGCCCTGCCGAACGAACAGGTGCTGAGCGTTACCGGTGAGCCGCTGCAGGCCAAGGTGCTGGCGAACCAGACCACCTATGCGACCGGTAGCTGGGGTCAGCCGGGTGTCCTGCCGTCTCAGGTGATCGCGCCGCAGTTCGAGCAGGAGGGGGAGACCCTGGTCACGCCCGCCTTCGTCCTGCCTGAGCCCAGCAATCTGCGCATTTCGACCGCGGCTGGCCTTGATAACAGCTGGGCGGAACTGGACCTGACCCTGGTCAACCAGACGACAGGTGTCAGCTATCCGGTGCGTCAGGCCATGGAATACTATTCCGGCGTCGACGGCGGCGAAAGCTGGAGCGAGGGCAAGTCCCATTCCGAAACGCTGATGCACCCCATTCCGGCCGGCACCTACCACATGCTGGTCGACGGAACATCGGACGCCCTGGCACGTAACGGCGCCCTGGCCTTCAACCTCGAAGTCCGGCGCGGCGTCACGGACCTGAACAATCTGTGGCTGGCCCTGGCCCTGATCGCCATCTATCCCCTTATCGCCATGTTCCGGCACCAGATGTTCGAACAGTCGCGCTGGTCCAATTCGGACTATTCTCCTTAC
>CAMLLA010000020.1 GCA_946480525.1 uncultured Asticcacaulis sp.
GACCAGCGCCTTGGGGCAGCCCAGTGACACAAATCCCACTTTCGGCGCGGAAATGTTAGCGGTATCATTCATTACAAAAAAGTACTTGAGTTTGATCGGGGAACAGTCTTTATGGCCCCAATAACGAAAATTTCCGCCGGTTGAAAGCCAATTCCCGACTTGGATGGTCAGGAACTTTCCGGCTGCCAGATCCTGAGGGCCTCCTGATGCTGCTTTTTGCCGATACCGCCGACACTGCCATCCTCGCTGAATTGAAAGAAGCCGGTCTGGTTGACGGCGTGACCACCAACCCGACGATCATCGCCAAGTCGGGCCGTAATATCGCGGAAGTCATCAAGGAAATCTGCGAACTGATCGACGGTCCGATCTCGGCTGAAGTCGCGGCTGTTGACGCTGCGACCATGATCAAGGAAGGCGAAAAGCTGGCCAAGATCGCGTCGAACGTGGTCATCAAAGTGCCGCTGACCATCGATGGCCTGAAGGCGACGCGCGAATTCTCGTCGCAGGGCCTTATGACCAATGTGACCCTATGCTTCTCGGTCAACCAGGCGCTGCTGGCGGCCAAGGCCGGCGCGACCTTCGTGTCGCCTTTCGTCGGCCGTCTCGACGATCAGGGCGCCGATGGCATGCAACTGATCCACGACATCCGTGCGCTGTACGACAACTACGATTTCGACACCGAAATCCTGGCGGCGTCTTTGCGCAACACCAAGCACGTCGAGCAGGCGGCCCTTGCCGGTGCCGATTGCGCGACCCTGCCGCCATCGCTGTTCAAGGACATGGTCAAGCATCCGCTGACGGACAAGGGTCTTGAAACCTTTATGGCGGACTGGGCAAAGACGGGCCAGTCGATCCTGTAAACAAATGGGGTTTGGGGCCTGCGGCCCCAAGTCTTCCCTATTCCAAAAGAAAGCCCCGCCCCTTAAAGGCGAGGGCTTTTCTTTTGGATTAAGAAAGGTTTGTGGGGTCGCGGACCCCACACCCCATATGTTAAGGAGATGGACCGCATTGCGAGGGGACCATCATGCGCAAACTGTTCGGGATTGTTCTGCTGCTGGCCGCCATGGCCATGCCGGCCTATGCCAAGTCCGCATTGAAGGCCCTGACGCCCGGTGCAACCATCCTGTTCCAGGGCGATTCCATCACTGAAGGCGGACGATGGCCCGGTGACGACCCAAACCACATCATGGGTCAGGATTATGCCTATATCGTCGCAGCGCAGATCGGCCTCGACTATCCTGACCGCCGGCTGTTGTTCATCAATCGCGGCGTCAGCGGCAATACCGTGGTTGATCTCGCCAAGCGCTGGCAAGCCGATACAATCGCGCTCAAGCCCGACGTGCTGAGCATCATGGTCGGCGTCAACGACACCTTCTACTCGAACGGCGAGACGGCCGAGACCTATGAGCAGACCTACGACGCTTTGATTGCCGAAGCACTCAAAGCCCTGCCGAATGTGAAGATCGTACTGGGGGAATCCTTCCTGCTGCCGTCGGGCGGCTACAAGGCCGATTATGACGCAAAACGCGCCGAGCTGGCCAAGCGCCAGGCAGTGGCGCGCAAGCTGGCGGCCAAATACAATCTGCCATTGGTCGAGTATCAGCGCGCCTTTGACGAAGCCATGAAGCTTGCGCCAGCGGAGCATTGGTCGTGGGACGGCGTGCATCCGACCTATGCCGGCCACGGCCTTATGGCGCGCGAATGGACCAAGACGGTCAACAAGGCGTGGAAATGACTTGGATTTTCGGCGCCGCTTTTCTCTTTCTGCCCGCTTTGGTATTTTTTGCAGTGGTGACCAGTCTGCGCGGTCGCATGCGCGCGGCTGTCATCCTGATACTGACTGCCTTGCTCGTCGTTCCGTTTGTTTACCCGCTTCTACCCGTGAGTAACCTTACAGAGCCGGGGTCCGAAAATGCGATGACCGCTCAGACGGTGATCTGGGTTGGGGCAACTCTGCTGGGCTTGTCCGGAATCGTTGGCGGCGTCATTGGCATATTTACGTTGCATATCCGGCGATCAAAGGCTCGATCCCGCAAGGCTTAAAGGCCGCCGCCGCACGACTCACGGATAACCAGCCGGGTCGGTATCCGCGTCATCTCGACCTTTTCGCCGTCGATCAGCTTGGCAAGCGTATCGACCAGAACCCGGGCGGCAGTCGTCGTGTCCTGACGGACCGTCGACAACTCGGGATTGATGCAGGTACAGACCCACAGATCGTCAAAGCCCATGACCGAAACGTCCTTCGGCACATTCATGCCGCGTTTCTGCAGGGTCTGGATGGCGCCGATGGCCAGCAGGTCGGTCACGGCAAAGACGGCGTCAAACCCCATGCCCTGATCAAGCAGGCGCTGGATGGCGGTAGCCCCTTCCTCACGCGAAATGAAACAGTCGATGGCCAGCTGGGGATCGATGCTCAAGCCCGCTTCTGCGTGAGCGCGCGGATAGCCTTTGAAGCGCTCGAAAAACTCCGAGTGACGCTCGGACGCTTCGCCAAGAAAGACGATGCGCTTGCGCCCGAGCCGGATCAGGTGGACGACGGCTTCATGGGCTCCGGCTTCGTTGTCGGAACCGACGAAGATGTCGGGCTCGTCCGGCATGACGGGGCCGAAGACGACCCACGGTTCGCCGATCTCACGCAGGACATCGACCTTTTGCTTGTAGGTCTCGAAGTCGCGATAACCGAGAAAGATGATGCCGTCGGCGCGGCGGGCGAAACCGTAGTCGGCCCCCCAGTTGGCGCTCTGCTTTTGCAAAGAGACCAGCACGTCCACGCCCTTGTCGCCGGCGTAGTCGAGGATCGAGCCGATCAGCGGCAGGAAGAACGGATTGATCCGGCTGTCGTCGCTGTCGAGGTCTTCCGACACCAGGACGGCGATGGTGTTGATCTTCTTCGAGCGCAGTTTGCGGGCGTTGATATCGACCGTGTAGTTGAGCTTGGCGGCGGCTTCATAGACGCGACGGCGGACGTCCTCGCTGACCGGATAGGTATTTGACAGGGCGCGGGATACCGTCGCCTGAGAGACGCCGGCCAGGGCTGCGATGTCGAAGGAGGTGGGGCGCTTCATTTTGTTCGCGGCAGCATGACAGGATATACTGCCCTGTCAATCAAGGTGGGGTGCCAAGACTTCCGCCACCCAGTCCATGAAGGCGCGGACGCGGCGGGCCTGATGGCGGCGGCGCGGATAGACCAGCGCCAGGGGCAAGGGCTCGGCGTGGTATTGCGGCAGGACCTCGACTAGGGAACCGTCGGCCAGGCTGTCCTGTACGCCCGATTTCGGCGCCTGGATGATGCCGAGCCCTGCCAGGGCGGCGCTGTTATAGGCCGCTGTGTTGTTGACGCTGAGGACGCCGGCGACCGGGCGGCTTTGATAGGCATGCCCGTCCCAGTATTCGAAGCCGAACGGCTTGCTGCCCAGTTGCAGGACGTAATGGACCAGCCGGTGATGGTCGAGGTCGTCGAGCGTCTCAGGCTTGCCGAAGCGGGCGATATAGGCGGGGCTGGCGACATTGCACATCGGCATGACGCCCAGCTGCCGCGCCATCAGGCCGGAATCGCCCATGATGCCGGCGCGGATGACGCAGTCGAAGCCTTCAGCGACGACATCGACTCTTCGGTCGGTGCAACTCAGTTCGATGTCGAGACCGGGGTGGCGGTTGAGAAACTGCACCAGGTTGGGGATGATGTGGTTGCGCGCCATGGCGACCGGCATATCGATGCGCAGTGTGCCGGTCAGCTCCGCGGGCGCTTGCAGGAACATGCCGTCCATATCTTCGAGGTCGGCCAGCATGTCGCGCGCCCGGTCGAGATAGGCTTGGCCATCGTGGGTCAGCTGGACGCGCCGGGTGGTACGATAGAGAAGCTGGACCCGCAGATGCGTCTCCAGTTGCAGGACCGCAGCCGACACGCTCGATTTCGGCAGGCCAAGCGACAGGGCGGCCTGGGTAAAGCTCGACAATTCCGCGACGCGGACAAAGGCGGTGATGGCATCGAGCTGGTTCATTGTTTTGAGAATCCGAACAGTGAGGTCGTTTTTTCGGAATTTATCCCAAATGTACGATCAGGTAAATGTCGGAACATCAACTGACAGGAGGGTCTCATGACCATTGCACTCATCACGGGCGGCAGCCGCGGCCTGGGCCGCAACATGGCCCATCATCTGGCGGCCAAGGGCGTCGACATCATCTTAACCTACCATTCCAACCGCGAGCAGGCGGACAGTCTGGTGGCTGAACTGAACCAGTTGAACCGCAAGGCGGTGGCCTTGCAGCTCGACACAGGCAAGGTTTCGACCTTTGCCGGTTTTGCCGAACAGGTGCGATCAGCCTTGAATGCGACGTGGAATGCCGATCGCTTCGATTATCTCATCAACAATGCCGGAACCGGGCTCTATGCGCCGTTCATGGAGACGACCGAGGCGCAGTTGGATGACATGGTCAATATCCACTTCAAGGGTGTGTTCTTCCTGACGCAGACCTTGTTGCCGATCATGAACGATGGTGGGGCGATTTTGAACCTGTCGTCGGGCCTCGCGCGCTTCAGCTATCAGGGATCATCCGCCTATGGATCAATGAAGGGCGCGATCGATGTCCTGACGCGTTATCTGGCGGTCGAACTGGGGCCGCGCCGTATCCGGGTGAATTCGGTTGCTCCTGGCGCCGTCGAGACGGACTTTGGCGGTGGGCGTGTGCGGGACAATGCCGATCTCAATGCCATGCTCGCCAGCCGCACACCGCTCGGCCGTGTGGGTCTGCCGGACGATATCGGCGGAATTGTCTCGGTCTTGCTATCGAACGAAGCCGGCTGGCTGAATGGCCAGCGCATAGAAGTCTCAGGAGGTATCCACGCCTGAGATCAGATGCCGCTCAGGTCGACGACAATAACTCGGTCGCTCAGGCGGACCTCGGGAACATTTTCCTCGATGAATAACAGATAGAAGTTCGCGCCCTCGACGGGCTTGATATCGAGCAGGTCGCCGGCGCCGAAATTTTCGACATTGGCGACCTTGCCCACTGCTTGGCCGTTTATATCGACTACGGCCATGCCGATCAGGTCAGTGATGTAATATTCGTCTTCGTCAGGCTCCGGCAGGTCAGCGCGGTCGATATAGAGCTTCAAACCTTTGAGCTTTTCCACCGCCGTCCGGTCGGGCGCCTCCTTGGCGCGGACCAGAAGTGCGCCCTTGTGTTCGCGTGCCGCCGTGATCGACAGGACGGGCTGCCCCTTTTCATTCAGCAACGGATCATATTCCAGGATGCTGGCCGGATCGTCCATATGGCTGATCAGCTTGAATTCGCCCTGGACGCCGTGGGCGGCGCCGACCTGTGCAACGAAGATGAATTGGGAAGTGCTCATGGTCTGCGCATAATCAATAGAGGTGATGAAAGCAAGTTATGGCGTCCAAAACGAAAAAAGACCGGAGCAGATGCTCCGGCCTTTCCTTATCGATATCCAGAAAACCTTAGGCTTCTTCAGCCGGGGTTTCTTCAGCAGCAGGCGCCTCTTCGGCGGCCGGAGCGTTCTTGGCTTCTTCGGCTTCAGCCTTGGCCGCGGCTTCGGCGTCCAGGCGGTCCTGTTCGCGCTGGGCGCGTTCAGCGGCACGTTCCTGAGCCTTCTTGCCCGGCGTACCCTTTTGCGGGTTGTTGCCGTGTTCCCACTTTACCAGGCCTTCTTGCGACAGGAAGCGCGCGACGCGGTCGGTCGGCTGGGCGCCCTTCTTGAGCCATTCCTGGATGCGCTCGACCTTCAGGGTCACGCGCTGGGCGTCCTTCGGCAGCATCGGGTTGTAGGTGCCGACCTTTTCGATGAACTTGCCGTCGCGCGGAGCGCCGGCGTCAGCGATAACGATCGTGTAGTAAGGGCGCTTCTTGGAGCCACCGCGGGACAGACGAATCTTAAGCATTGTATATTCCTAACTTGCTATTTCTTGGTTGGGTCGAACGGCTTTGCGCCGGGGAGACCCGGCAGGCCACCGAACAGGCCCGAAGGAGGTTTGGCGCCGCCCAGACCGGGCAGCTGACCGGGAAGTCCGCCCGGAAGCCCACCGGCCCCGAGCTTTTTCAGTTGTTCAAGATCCGGCCCGCCGGGCCCGCCCAGAGCGTTAGGGTCCATGCCCAGTTGCTTGGCCATCTCCTCGACATTGGGAGGGGCGGCGCCTGCGCCCATGCCGAACATCTTGGCCATCTGGCCCATCATGCCGCGGCCGTTGGAACGCGCCATCGCCTTGAAGGTATCGGCCATCTGGCGGTGTTGCTTGAGCAGGCGGTTGATTTCCTGGACCTCGACGCCGGCACCGGCCGCGATACGGCGCTTGCGCGACGCGTTCAGAAGGTCCGGCTTCTTGCGTTCCAGCTTGGTCATGGACGATATGATCGCCACCTGGCGGTCGAAGGTCTTGTCCGTGATGTTCGATTCTTCGATCTGCTTCTTGACCTTCTGCACGCCCGGCAGAAGTCCCATAATGCCGCCCAGGCCGCCCATGCGCTTCATCTGCTGCAGCTGGGTCGCCAGGTCATCGAGGTCGAACTGGCCCTTGGCCATCTTCTTTGCGGCGGCGGCGGCCTTTGCGGCGTCCAGCTCCTGCGCGGCCTTTTCGACCAGGGCCACGACGTCGCCCTGGCCCAGGATGCGGCCGGCGATGCGGCGGGCATCGAAGACGTCCAACGCATCGATCTTTTCGCCGGCGCCCAGGAACTTGATCGGCAGGCCGGTCGTGGCGCGCATCGACAGCATGGCGCCGCCACGGGCGTCACCGTCGGCGCGCGTCAGGATCAGGCCGGTCAGCGGCAGGCGCTCATGGAAGGCGGCGGCCGTGCGCACGGCGTCCTGGCCCGTCAGGCTGTCGGCGACCAGGAAGGTCTCGGTCGGATTGGAAATCTTCGCGATGTCCGCCGCTTCGGTCATCAGCGCTTCGTCGAGCGTGGTGCGGCCGGCGGTATCTAGGATCAGGACGTCGAAGCCCTGGATCTTGGCCGCTTGAAGGGCGCGGCGGGTGATGTCGAGTGCGCTCTGGCCCGCGACGATCGGCAGGAAGTCGACGCCGACCTGTTCCGCCAGGATCTTCAGCTGTTCCATGGCCGCCGGACGGCGGGTGTCGAGCGAAGCCAGCATGACCTTCTTGCGGTCGAACTTCGACAGGCGCAGGGCCAGCTTGGCGGTCGTGGTCGTCTTACCCGAGCCTTGCAGACCGGCCATCAGGATGACGACCGGCGGCACGGCGTTGAGGTTGAGCGGTTCGGCCTCTTCGCCGCCCAGCATCTCGATCAGGCCGTCATAGACGATCTTGACCACCTGGTCGGCGGGACGGACGGCCTTGATGATCTCTTCGCCGGTGGCCAGCTCGCGGGCGCGCGTCATGAACTGGCGCACGACCGGCAGGGCGACGTCGGCTTCGAGCAGGGCGACACGAACTTCGCGCAGGGCCTCGTCGACGTCCTTTTCCGAAAGGACGCCACGACCCGACAGGCGGTCGAATAGACCGGACAGGCGCTCGTTCAAACTGTCAAACATGCTCTCAATTCCTCTGGCTATTTACGCCTTTGCCGCAAACAGAAAATCCCCGAGGGCGCCACGCGCTGTCGGGGAGCCTTCCGATCCTCATTGCATCAGTATGCAGGGGCGTGATCGAAAAGGGTTTGTAACAAGGGCGCAAAAGGCTTGCGCGGATGTGGCGGGTGCAATGCGCCAAACGGCCGCAAGAGTCAATAGAGGAATGACTTTGCGCTTAAATCCAGCGGTTGAACGGCAGGGTGGCCAGGATTTCGGTCTGCCATGGCATATGCAATGCGGCAATCGCCTGCCTGCCGTTTTCGCGCATATGCCGTCTGTCGGAGGACGTCCCCACAAGCTTGCGGATTGCACCGGCCGCCGCATCAAGGTCGGGATCGGCCCACACCTGATCAGGATCGTTCTCCAGTCCGGTGTAGGGGCCTTCGCGATCATCGAT
The DNA here is from genome assembly GCA_946480525.1 of uncultured Asticcacaulis sp. The sequence goes on from CAMLLA010000020.1 coordinate 7,944, forward strand.
ACGGATCATGGCAGCCGGGATCAGATAGGAATTCTCTGTCGTCATGAAGTCGATATTGCCGGACCATCCGGTGGCGATGACCGGTACGCCCGCCGCCATGGCTTCGGCCAGCGGCAGTCCGAATCCTTCCGCCCTGTGCAAGGACAACACGCCATCGAAGCTGGCGATGAAGGTGTCCATATCAGTATCGTTCAGCGCCTCGGCGATGAGCTGGATGTCGGCACGCTCGGCCAGCACGGCGTTCAGCCGCTGTTCGGTCGCGCGGTCCATGCCCAGGTCGCTGACCTTGAGGGTCAGCCGCGCTGTCTCGGCCGGAACGGGAAAGGCGCGTATCCACGCGTCGATATTGCCCCACGGATTTTTGCGGATGTTGGAAGACTTGACGTCGAAGAGGCTGAGGACCTCGCACAGCTCCGCCTGCAGGCCGAAGGTCTGGCGGATTGCGGCGATTTCGGCATGGCCGTGGGGTGGAGGCAGGGCGACCGGATGCGGCATTATGCGCAGGCGCGGGGTCAGGTCGTCACGTCCGGCGGCCACGAAGGTCCGCGTCACGGCGTCGAAGACAAACTGGCTGGGCACCCATATCTCGTGCAGGTAATCGGCGGTGAACACCCAGCTTTGCGGCGCCTTTGGTGTTTCCCAGGCCCAATATCCTATGCGATAGCGATCGGCCCAGCTGGCCGGATCATGGGCCATCAACGCGACGAGGGCTTCTGCCGGATTGGCGTGAATGTACCAGACGCCCCCCTGACCGGGCAGGTCCATGCCGCCGGCAAGAAACCGCTTGAACGCCGGACGCAGGTCGTGCTCGGCAAAGGTATAGCCGGCCGCCTTGAACGCCGTCGCCGATAACCGGCCGGCACGACCAATGCCGAGAGTCTCATTGAGGAAGCCGGAAACCACGAAGTCCCCGGGCCGAAGCGCCGCGTCGCCCGCCTTGGTCCATGAACGGCTTCGCCACTGGGCCAGACGCTGCAAAGCACCGTGGATCAGCGGTAACCGAAATCTAAGTGGGATATGCCTTATCAGGCTCATTGGCGGTCCGGATCAGTTCGCGCCGAACCTATCGCGATTGAAAAACCGGGTCCAGCCCCGGGGGTACAAGCCTTAAAGGCCCAGCCACTTGCGGCGTTGGGTCCAGTAGGATTGGAAACGGTCGGCCTGGATGTCGTTTTCGAACGTAACGACCTTGATCTGCTCGGCGCCGCGTGTATCCGCACGCACGGAAATGGCATCGGCTTCGCCAACGGCAGCGGCTTCAACGAATTTGAAAAAAGCTCCGAAGAAGGCTTCCTGCTCCGACGCCGAGTTTACGTTGAATTCTACACTGACCACGCTACACCTCTTATATACCCCGCCGACCTTAGTGCCTGATAATCAGCCCGGTCGATGTGAAGCCCGTGTCGATATTGTCAAGGTTTGACAAATGTGTGCAATGCACAATGAGAAGTGAAGCCTAAATCCAGACGCGAGTCAAAAGATTAAACGATTTTCTGATGTCTCGTAGTTGTGGGTGTGGCGTGTTTGCCGCAAAACGGCAAAACTAATCCACAGTTCGGTAACGGCCGGACCCTTTTTTGCCGATATGAAACAGGTCGTCAGCGACCGCAGGCCCGTTGATCGCTACTCCCGCCTGAGTCGTTTTATGCGACCTTTACGGTAGGCTTGGCCTCGGGCCTGGCGTCCGGCAGCAGCAGCTTCTTGATATTGCGGGCGGCTTGCCTGATGCGGTGTTCGTTTTCGACCAGACCGATACGGACATAGCCTTCGCCATATTCACCGAAGCCAAGGCCTGGTGCGACGGCAACATGCGCCTCTTCGATCAGCAGTTTGGCGAACTCGATCGAGCCCATGTGCTCGAACTTCGGCGGAATCTTTGCCCAGGCAAACATCGATGCTGGCGGCGGCGGGATATCCCAGCCGGCGCGCTTCATCGATTCTATGAGAACATCGCGGCGCGACTTATAGGTCGCACGGATTTCCTCGACATTGTCCTGGGGGCCGTTGAGCGCGGCGGCGGCGGCCACCTGGATCGGCGCGAAACCGCCATAGTCGAGATAGGACTTCACGCGCGCCAGGGCGGCGCAGATCTGGGAATTGCCGACAACCATGCCGACGCGCCAGCCGGCCATGGCATAGGTCTTGGACAGGGAGTTGATTTCGACGGACCGTTCCATCGCGCCTTCGACCTGCAGCAGGGACGGCGGCGGGTTATTGTCGAAATAGATTTCCGAATAGGCGATGTCGGACAGGACCAGCAGGTCGTACTTCTTCGCCAGCCGGATGACCTCCTTATAGAAGTCGAGATCGACCCATTGCGCGGTCGGGTTAGACGGATAGGAGACGATCATGATCGATGGCGTCGGCACCGAGTGCTTCACGGCCTTGTCTATGCCTGACAGATATTGCTCCGGCGACAGGGCCGGGACGTGGCGAATGACGCCGCCGGCCATCAGGAAGCCAAAGGCGTGGATGGGATAGGCGGGGTTCGGGCAGATGACCGTATCGCCGGGCGCCGTGATCGCCATGGCCAGGTTGGCGAAGCCTTCCTTGGAACCGAGCGTGGCGACGACTTCGGTTTCGGGGTTCAGTTTCACGCCGTAGCGGCGGTCATAGTAACCGGCCATGGCCTTGCGCAGGCCCTGGACACCCTTGGAGACGGAGTAGCCGTGAGTCTTGGGCTTCTTCACCGTCTCGATCAGCTTGTCGACGATGTGGGGCGCGGTCGCCATGTCCGGATTGCCCATGCCGAAGTCGATGACATCTACGCCTTCGCCACGCAAGCGTGCCTTGACCTTGTTGACCTCTTCAAAAACGTATGGGGGCAGGCGGCGGATACGGTAAAAGTCGCGCATGGGATGGCTGTCTGGGGATGAACAAAACAAGAGTTGCCGTCATATTGCCTATGTTTTGTCGTTTGTCATCCCACGATATTTATTTTTTTAGGAAATTTTTGCGCCATATGAAATAAATTGCGAAACGCCTTAGTCTTCGACGTGATGCCGCAACCGGGCCAGGCGATCGTCCCAATGACGCGACAAAAGGTCGAGCGTCCGGCGCGCGCGGTCGATCGCAGGCGCTTCAAGCTGCCATAGGGTAACCCGCCCGATGCGTTCGTGTCTGACAAGGCCTGCCTTTTCGAGAACCTGGAGATGCTTGGTCACGGCCTGACGTGTCATGGCCGCGCCCGTGCTCAGGCGCACGATGGGTGAGGGGCCTTCGGCGATAAGGCGGGCAACGAGTGCCAGGCGCGTTTCGTCGCCAAGCGCCGCGAAAACCTCAGCCGGTTCAGCGGGCAAGCCAGGCCTCGACCATATGAATCTGCGCTTCCCAGCCGCCTTCGTTCGACGTAAACGCCTCGGCCTGGCGTTCGGGCGGCAGTTTGCTGAACCCGGATTCGGTAATGGTCAGGTGGGTGCCGCCATCCAGGGGCCTCAGTTCGAAGGTTACAAGGGTCTCGGGCTCGCCCGCATAATCCTTGCCTTCATCTACGGCATATGGGTGCCAGCGAAAGCTGAACAGGTTCTGCGGTTCGATACGGTCGATGACGATATTGAACGGATGGCCGTCATAGGGCTTCTGCATTTCGGCGATCTCGTCATTGACGACGGTCGGCGTCATCCGGCCGGCCATGGCTTGACCGGCAATGAAGGGGCCGGTGAACCGGCAGCCGAACCACTGGCCAAATTCCGTAGAATCCGTAATGGCGCGCCAGACGCGGTCTGGCGAAGCCTTGAGCTGTATGGATTTAACAATAGCATCTGGCGTATCGGTCATGGCAACCTCCGGGTTGCATAATGTACCCGTCGATTATAATTAGCAACTAAAAAGTTGCTCAACAATGTATGTCTATGAAATGCAAGGCAATCGGCTTATGCTGGTGGCATTATTCGCCGATTGGGTAACGATCCACAATGAAACTGCCGCCGCCCGTGCTTGTTGGCATAATCGCCGTCGCCATGATTGCCAGCCGGGTATGGTTCCCGGGCGCCGTCCTGTTCGGTCCACCGTGGGTGAATATAGGCCTTCTCGGGATTTTTGGCGGTCTGTACATCGCCTTGTCGACGGCCAGTCAGTTTCGTCACGCCCATACCAATATCAAGCCGTTCAACGACCCTGATGTGCTTGTGACCGATGGTTGGTTCAAGGTGAGCCGCAACCCGATGTATCTCGGCTTTGCCCTGTTTCTTACGGGCATTGCGATTGGCACGGGCGCTCTTGTTCCGCTGATCCTGGCGGTGCTGTTCGTCGTTATCGCCGACCGCTGGTATATTCAGTACGAAGAAGCGGCCATGCTGCGCGTATTCGGTGAGGCGTATAAGGATTATTGCCGCAGCGTTCGCCGCTGGCTCTAATTCCTTCTCCCTGCTTGCGGGGTATAGCACAGCGAAAGTACAGCTTTCGCCAGCGATGGGTGGTCCGTAGGACTGGATGAGGGGCTAAAACTGTTTCCGCGCCCTCGCCTGCTGAAGCTGCCCCTCACCCTAACCCTCTCCCCGCAAGCAGGAAGAGGGGATTATTCCACCGTCACCGACTTGGCGAGATTGCGCGGCTGGTCGACATCGGTGCCCTTGTGGACGGCGGTGTGATAGGCCAGAAGCTGGATTGGCACCGAATAGATCAGCGGCGCGATAAAGGGATCGCAGGCCGGGTTGCGGATAATCTTCAAGGCCTTGGCGGCATCGCCCGACAGTGTGGGAACCTTTTCCGGTGCATCGGTGATCATCACCACTCGGCCGCCGCGTGCGGCGACTTCCTGGACGTTCGAAGCCGTCTTCTCAAACAGCTCGTCGTCAGGAGCGATCACCACCACCGGTGTGTTCTCGTCGATCAGGGCGATCGGGCCATGCTTCAACTCGCCGGCGGCATAGCCTTCGGCGTGGATATAGCTAATTTCCTTGAGCTTCAGCGCGCCTTCCAGTGCCAGCGGATACATGGCACCGCGGCCGAGATAGATGACGTCGCGTGCCTTGGACAGGTCATAGGTCATGCGCGTGATTTCAGCATCCATCTTGAGCGCCTCGGCGATCAGACCGGGCGCTTCGAGCAGGGTACGGACCAGATGCGCCTCATCGTGCGTCGTGATCTTGCCGCGCTGGCGGGCGGCGGAGATGCACAAGGCCAGAAGCGCCGACAGCTGGGAGGTAAAGGCCTTGGTCGAGGCAACGCCGATTTCAGGGCCGGCGTGGGTCGGCCACAGGATGTCGGCTTCGCGCGCCATGGTCGAAGAATGGACATTGACCAGAGCGGCCGTCTTCAGGCCTTGCGACTGGCACCAGCGCAGCGCGGCCAGGGTATCGGCGGTTTCGCCCGACTGCGACACGGCAACAGCCAGTGTCCCCGGCGTCACGGCGGGGCTGCGATAGCGAAATTCCGAGGCGACTTCGACATCGACCGGCAGACCGGCCAGCTTTTCAAAGGCATAGCGGGCGATCGAGCCGGCATAGTAGGCGGTGCCGCAGGCGATGATCTGGATGCGGGTGATCTCACCGAAATCTATGACGGCCTTGATGTCGTCGCGGACGCAGGCGCCGACCGGATCGAGATAGGCCGACAGGGTCCGCTGGCAGCTTTCCGGCTGTTCGTGGACTTCCTTTTCCATGAAGTGGCGATAGGCGCCCTTTTCGACCAGCGCGGCCGAAGCGGACACATGGGTAAGGGGCCGGTTGACCAGCGCACCCTTGGCGTCGAACACCTGGGCGCCGCCGCGCGTGACGACGGCCCAATCGCCTTCTTCGAGATAGGTGACGCGCTGGGTGAAGGGGCCGACCGCCAGGGCATCACTCCCCAGGAACATCTCGCCGTCTTCGCCCCAGCCGACGACCAACGGTGAGCCACGCCGTGCACCGAGCAGCAGTTCGGCTTCACCCTTGATCAGGATGGCAAGCGCATAGGCGCCGTGCAGGCGGTCGAGCACGCTCTTGAAAGCGTCCTTCGGTGCTGCGCCGGTGTTCAGCGCCTCGTCGAGCAGGTGAGCAATGACTTCGGTATCGGTGTCCGACGAAAATGCATGGCCCTTGGCCTTCAGCTCGCTTTTCAGCTCGGCGAAGTTTTCGATAATGCCGTTGTGGACGACGGTAACGCGGCCGGCGCTGTGCGGGTGGGCGTTGCGCACGCTGGGGGAGCCGTGAGTGGCCCAGCGTGTATGGCCGATGCCGACATTGCCAGCCAGCGGCTCCTTGTCGATAACGGCTTCCAGGTTGCGGATCTTGCCTTCGGCGCGGCGGCGTTCCGGGCCGTTCCCGGTCTGCACGGCGATGCCGGCCGAATCATAGCCGCGATACTCGAGCCGCCGCAAGGATTCCAGCAGGCGAGGCGCAGCGTCCGAATTGCCGATAATGCCGATAATGCCGCACATATGGTCTTGTCCCCACAGTCTTTTAAAAAGTCCGCGTCCCCCATAGCAGAGAACCTGTAATGCAGGCGTAAATTGCCGTGTCAAAAGATTACACGCTGACGGTCAAAACCTTATGGAAAATCGGTTGTTAAGACTTGCGCCGTAACATTGGGAACGAAGATGTGAGTGGCGGGGGCAGGGCGCGGGGTTATAACCGGCCGGCACGGTTTTCGCATCGAAACGTGATAATACCAATTTCTCCAGCAGAGTGCGAATGAGCTCCAGAAAGTACTTTGGCACCGACGGCATCCGCGGCCGCGCCAACGCCTTCCCCATGACGGCCGAAGTCGCCTATCGCGTCGGCATGGCCGCCGGCAAGATGTTCATGTCGGAGACGGACCGTCGTCATCTGGTCGTCATCGGCAAGGATACGCGCCTGTCTGGCTACATGATCGAGCCGGCTCTGGTGGCGGGTTTTACGTCGGTTGGCATGGATGTGCGCCTGTTCGGACCTCTGCCGACGCCGGGCGTCGCCATGATGACGCGGTCGATGCGCGCTGACCTGGGCGTCATGATCTCGGCCTCGCACAATCCGTTCGCCGATAACGGCATTAAATTGTTCGGACCTGACGGTTACAAGCTGTCGGACGAGGTCGAACTGGCCATCGAAGCCCGCATGGACGGCAATATCCTGGAAGGTGTCGCCGAGGCGCATAAGCTGGGCCGCGTCCAGCGTCTGGATGACGCCCAGGCGCGTTATATCGAAATCGCCAAGGCCAGCTTCCCGCGCACCCTGACGCTGAATGGCCTGCGCATCGTGCTCGATTGTGCCAATGGCGCAGCCTATAAGGTTGCGCCTTTGGCGCTCTACGAACTGGGCGCTGAGGTCTTTTCCCTCGGTGTGTCCCCCGACGGTGTGAATATCAACGAAAAGTGTGGATCGACCCAGCCCCAGGCCATGGCCGAGAAGGTCAAGGAACTGCGCGCCGATATCGGTATCGCGCTCGATGGCGACGCAGACCGCGTCGTGATCTGCGATGAAAATGGTCAGATCGTCGATGGCGACCAGATCATGGCGATCATCGCCGGCAACTGGGCCAAGAAGGGATTGTTGAAGGGCGGCGGCGTTGTCGCGACCGTAATGTCGAACCTCGGCCTTGAACGCTTTCTTAACGGTATTAAATTGAAATTGGAGCGCACCAAGGTTGGCGATCGTTACGTCATGGAGCGCATGCGTGAAGGTGGCTTCAACCTGGGTGGTGAACAGTCCGGACACGTCATTTTGACCGACCACGCAACGACCGGTGACGGCCTCATGGCCGCTTTACAGGTCTTGGCGGTTGTGGTCGAATCCGGTAAGACTATGAGCCAGCTGGGCCGCCAATTCGAGACGGTTCCGCAGATACTCAAAAACGTCCGCTTCACCGGCGCAAGTCCTCTGGACACTGACGCTGTGAAACAGGCGATACGGGAGGGCGAAGAGATGCTCAAAGGGTCCGGCCGTGTGCTGGTCCGGCCTTCGGGTACAGAGCCTCTCATCCGGGTCATGGCCGAAGGCGATGACGAAAAACAGGTGAAGGCGGTCGTGAACCAGATTGCCGAAGCCATGAAAGCCTGACAACCGACGTCGGGCCAGCGTAAACGGACCAAGCGTATGAGTTTCGAGCCCCAAAAGCCAGTATCCCTGTCACGGCGTGCAGCCGTAGGTGTGCTCCTCGCAGGCCTGACGGGAAGTGTTGCGACTCACCATCTGGTCACCGGCACCAGCAGCAGTGGCCGCAAGCTCGCCAGCTTCGCACCTCAGTCCAAACCCAAACCGATGACGCCCAAACACCAGTGGCCGTCGGTTGACGCCCTGGCGCAGAACATCGTCGACCAGAAGGTGTCGCCGGCTGTCAGCGTCTCGGTGATGCGCGCCGGTGAATTGCTCTATTCCAAAGGGTTCGGCGTCACGGATTTCGATTCGGGCACCCAGGCTACGGGAAGCAGCGGTTTCCGCATCGCCTCAATCTCGAAACAGTTCACGGCCGCCGCCATAATGACCCTGGCCGAAGCGGGTGTGCTGTCGATCGATGATCCTCTGTCGCGTTTTCTGCCGGCCTTTCCGCGCGCGGCCGATATCTCGCTTCGCCAGATGATGAGCCACACGGCGGGCCTTGGCGACTATATCAACGGCAAGTCGGAAGACCAGTTGATGGAAGCGCGGATGCGCGACTTCTCGTCCGACGAACTGCTGCGCATTGTCGAGACGACCAGCCGCCCGCTCTATAAGGCGCAGCCTGGCGCGCGCTGGGCCTATTCCAATAGCGGCTTTGCCCTGCTGGGTATCGTGGTCGAGCGCTTGTCGGGCCAGTCTTTGGGCAGTTTTTCCAAGACACATCTGTTCGACCGCGCCGGCATGACGCAAACGGCGATCGATGCGACCTGTCAGGCGTCCGAGGGCTGCCACGGCTATCGTAACAATTTCCGCAGTCCGCACGGGTTCGACCGGGCGCAGGCTTTGGCGCCGAGCTTTATCGGTGGTGCGGGTGCCATTCGCTCGACGACCGAAGACCTGGTGCTGTGGCATGATGCGCTGTTAAGCGGCAAGGTACTGAAGCCCGAAAGCGTGCAGGCCATGCTGACGCCGGCCGTGCTGAAGAACGGCAAGCCGGCGCTTGAGCGCGGCGGGCCTGAGCCGCTGGAATACGGTTTTGGCCTGGGTCTTGGCCGCTATGAGAATTCGCCGTTCGCAGCCCATGGCGGGCGGGTCAATGGCTTTACCGGTCACCTGCGCAGCCTGACGGACGAGAAGCTGAGCGTGGCCATCCTGTATAACTGCGACTGCACGGGCGCCGCGGCCTTTACCGGCATGCACAAGCGCCTGCGCGCCGAGGCGTTCAAGCAGGGGATGCTGGCTTAAACTTATGGGGCGTGGGGTCCGCGACCCCACAAGACCTTCTGAAACAAAGAGAGAGGCCTGCCCCCAAAAAGGGCAGGCCTCTCTTTGTATTAAAAGTCCTGGGCCGCAGGCCCCAAGGCCCGACGCTTTACGCCTGCGTGTTCACGGCTTCGCCAGTGGCTTCACCGGCATCGCCGTCGTAGCCATTCTTGGCGGGCTGGCCACCAGCGGACTTTGCTGCGACCGCGACCATAGCCGGACGGATGACGCGGCCGAACAGTTCGTAACCGGCCTGCATGACCATGATCACGCCGCCGCCCTGAACGTCGTCGGACGGCTGTTCCATGACGGCCTGGTGCAGGTTCGGGTCAAACTTGTCGCCCTTCATCGGCGCGATCTTCTTGACGCCGTTCTTTTCAAACGCACCGGCCAGTTCCTTTTCGGTCATGTCGATGCCGGCGACGAAGTTCTTGAACGCCGGGTCAGTAATCTCGTTCGGCGCGGAGGCCAGGGCGCGTTGCAGTACGTCAGCAACATTGAGCAGGCTGGTGGCGAAGCGCTGGATGCCGAAGGCGCGGGCGTCATTGGCTTCGCGCTCGGCGCGGCGCTTGGTGTTCTCGGCTTCGGCGGCGTAACGCAGGGCCTGCTCCTTCAGCGCGGCGTTCTCCGCCTGCAGCTCTTCGAGCGCCTTGTTGAGAAGCTCCGTGCCGTCCGCTTCCAGGTCGCCGGTTTCGGGAGTTTCCGTCTGTTCACTCATATCGAATAGGTCCTCAAACAATAGCCGCCTTAGTCGAGCAGGCGGCCCAGAATCTTTGCTGTGTAGTCCACAAGTGGGATGATGCGCGCATAATTCAACCGGGCCGGGCCGATGATGCCGATTGCGCCGACCACCTTGGGTCCGCTGCCGCGGCCGTCACTCATCATGTAGGGCGCTGCAATAACAGCCGAGCCCGACAAAGAAAACAGTTTCGACTCGGCGCCGATGAAAATTCTCACCCCTTGCGCCTCGCGGACGTCGTCGAGCAGGTCGATCAGCTCTTCCTTTTGCTCCAGATCGTCGAATAGCGACCGGACGCGCTCCAGGTCTTCCTGGGTCTCGGCGCCGTCGAGCAGGTTGGCGCGGCCGCGCACGATCAGGGAGCGTTTTTCCTTGTCCCCGCCCGACCAGACGGCCAGCCCGGCCTCGATCAGCGTTGCGGCGGCTTCGTCGAGCATCTGGCGTTCCTGCTCCAGTTCGGCCTTCAGGGACACGCGTGCTTCGGCCAGGGTGCGGCCTTTCAGATGGGTATTGAGGTAGTTCGACGCCTGCTGCAGCACCGACGGCGTCATGCCGCCCTGAAGCGGCATCAGGCGGTTTTCGACCCGGCCATCGTCGTAGACCAGCACCGCCAGGGCCTGATCGGCGCTTAAGCTGATGAATTCGACGTGTTTGACGCCGGCCTCGAAGACGGGGGTCATGACCAGACCCGCGCCGCCGGCAAGGCCCGACAGCAGATTGCCGGCCTGATGCAGCGCCGCGTCGAAGGTGTTGCCGCGCGCCGTCAGTCGGGTTTCGATATCGCGCTTGGCCTCTTCGGAGAGGTCACCGATTTCAAGCAGGCCATCGACGAACAGTCGCAGGCCCTGATGGGTCGGGAGACGCCCGGCCGAAGTGTGTGGCGCCGACAGGAGGCCGAGCGCCGACAGATCCTGCATGGTGTTGCGGATCGAGGCCGGCGACAGGTGGACGCCGCCCTTGGACAGGGTGCGCGATCCTACGGGTTCACCGGTTTCCAGATAGGTTTCGACGACATGGCGGAAGATGTCGCGCGCCCGGGCGTCGAGTTCGCTCAAAGGTGCGGCCGAGTTCATCAGGCCGGACATGTGGGGGGACCGTGTCATTGCGCCAATTGTAGCAAATCGGCGGCCACAGCCAAGGGGGATTACGATGACCTGCGCAGTGTCAGGCCGTCGCGTGCTGAAGTAAGGGGTGTCCACAGATCACACAGATCGCTGCTTCGCAGCGCACACAGATTATCCGAGCAAATTGAGATGTTTAACACAAAGCGGCGACAGCGCTTGCGCTGTCAGATCAGACTTGTATTTGGGCCTTGTCACTTGCCACACTCTCGGACCATCTGTGTAAGGGGCGCCCTTTGGGCGCGCCGATCTGTGTAATCTGTGGACACCCCTTAAGATCAGCACCGCTTCGCGGGTCAGCGCTTCAGCATAAACACCAGCGGGATATCCAGCCGCTTGCGCCAGTCGGTTTCGGAGTGCCTGGTGTTCTCGAAGATTTCGGCTTTAAAGTCTGTGCCTTCGGTCCAGCCCGCCGTCGGGAAGATTGGCGTTATCGCCGCTTCGTAAAGCGTGAACTCGGCGTCGAGTTCCAGCGTCCCCTGATCGGTATAGATGCGATCCTTGCCCGGCTTCAGCTTTGACGTCTTGAGCCACATCGACCATGCGGTCTTCAGAACGGCTACATCCGCCCTGATGACAGCGTCATCCTTGGCCCACGACGCCATCAGCCACGGCATCGACAGAGAAGCAGATGCTCCAAACACGGATGGATATTCACCATGAGCATAAAGTGCGATGTGCCCGCCCATGCTGGAACCCATGATTGCGGTGTGCGCTGGATCGGTCAGGGTCGGGTACTTGCTATCGACGAATGGCTTCAGCTCGGTGACGACGAACTTCAGGAAGTTGTCTGAATTCGGTTCCTTGCCGTCTTCGAAGGCACGCACGCGCGCCTGATAATCCCTGGGCAGCAGGCGATAGACGCGCTCGGGCATATATTCGCGCGTCCGGTCCTTCACATTGTCGATGCCGACAACGATGGTTGACGGAATGCGCCCGTCCTTGATCAGTTTGGGAATGGTGTCTTTCACGCCCCAGTCGGCGCCGCTATAAGGGCTTGGCGTATAAAGGTTCTGGCCGTCCAGCATGTAGAGGACGGCGCAGCGCGACGTGCCCTGGC
>CAMLLA010000021.1 GCA_946480525.1 uncultured Asticcacaulis sp.
CTGGCGCTGAATCACGGCCGTCCGCAGCAGATGGGCCTGCGCAAGCTGCTCGACATCTTCCTGGAATTCCGGGAAGAAGTCGTCGTCCGCCGCATTCGTTTCGAATTGAACAAGGCGCGTGACCGCGGCCATACGTTGGTCGGCCTGTCGATTGCGGTCGCCAATATCGACGAGGTGATCCATATCATCCGCTCGTCGGCGGACCCGACCGAGGCACGCGAACGCCTGACGGCGCGTACATGGCCGTCGGGTGACATGGCGCCGATGATCGCCCTGATCGCCGACCCGCGCTCGATCGTGCTCGATGGCGGCGACGTCCGCCTGACCGACGAACAGGCCCGCGCCATCCTGGCGCTTACCTTGTCGCGTCTGACCGGCCTTGGCCGCGATGAAATTGGCGATGAAATCAAGGCTCTTGCGGCGGCGATCGCCGAGTATCTCGAAATCCTCGGCTCGCGTGAGCGGGTTCTCGGCATCGTTCGCCAGGAACTGATCGATGTGAAGGCGCTGTTTGCCGTGCCGCGCCGCACCGCCATTCTCGACAGCGAGGGCGATATCGAGGACGAAGACCTGATCCCGCGTGAGGACATGGTCGTCACCGTGACGCATTCCGGCTATGTCAAGCGCACCGCCCTGGCCGCTTACCGTGAGCAGCACCGCGGCGGCAAGGGCCGTTCGGGCATGGCCATGAAGGACGAGGACGCGATCACCGGTGTCTATTCAGCCACCACCCACCAGCCGATGCTGTTCTTCTCATCGACGGGTAAGGCCTATAAGCTGAAGGTGTGGCGCCTGCCGCTCGGCAATCCGCAGTCCAAGGGCAAGGCCTTCGTCAATCTGCTGCCGCTCGACAGCGGCGAGACCATCACCAACATCCTGGCCCTGCCCGAGGATGAAGCGTCGTGGGAACGTCAGGACATCATCTTCGCCACCCGGTCGGGCGACATTCGCCGTAACAAGCTAAGCGACTTCGTCAACGTCAACCGCGCCGGCAAGATCGCCATGAAGCTGGAAGACGGCGATGCCATCGTCGGCGTGGCCATCTGCACCGAAGACCAGGACGTGCTGCTATCGACGGCTGCCGGCCGCTCGATCCGCTTTGCCGTCGATGAGGTCCGCGTCTTCAAGGGACGCGACTCCACCGGCGTGCGCGGTGTTCGCCTGAACGGTGACGATACGGTCATTTCCATGGCCATATTGCGCCGCGTCGACGCTTCGCCGGCCGAACGTGCCGCCTATCTCAAGGAAGCCTCGCGCCGCCGCGCCGCCGCCAGCGGCGAAGGGGAGGGCGACGATACCGCCACCACACCGGAAGCCGCCGACGACGAGGGCGAAGATGCTTCCGAAGCCGTAGCCCTGAGCGAAGACCGCTTCGCTGAGCTGGCGGCCGCGGAAGAATTCATCCTGACGATCGCCGATACCGGCTTCGGCAAGCGGACCTCGTCTTACGACTATCGCCGCACCGGCCGTGGCGGCCAGGGCATCGTCGCCATCGACCTGTCCAAGCGCGGCGGCAAGCTGGTGGCGTCCTTCCCGATCGAGTTGGGCAACGGCCTGCTGCTGGTCACGGATACCGGCCAGTTGATCCGCACCAATGTCGCCACCGTGCGCATCGCAAGCCGCAATACCCAGGGTGTGACCATCTTCCGGACTTCGGGCGGTGGCAAGGTCGTGTCGGTAGAGCGCATTGTCGAAAGCGCCGAAGATGATGGTGAAACGCCTTTGCTCAGCGATCAGAACTGACGAACCGAGGATGTAAGTTCAACGCGGTATTCGCTGTATCCCTGCACACTTCAGCATATCGCTTAAGGAAAAGACGGAATGCGGATTGGACTCTATCCAGGGACGTTCGATCCCGTTACCAACGGCCATAGCGACATCATCGGGCGCGCCGTCAAGCTGGTCGACAAACTGGTGATCGGTGTCGCTAAAAACGCCGGCAAGGGGCCGACCTTCAACCTCGACGAACGCGTCGAGATGCTGAAGGAACAGGTTGCGCGGCATGGCGACAGAGTCGAGGTCATTCCTTTTGAAAGCCTGCTGATCCACTTTGCCCAGGAGGTCGGGGCCACCGTCATCATCCGTGGCTTGCGTGCCGTCGCTGATTTCGAGTACGAATTTCAGATGACAGCGATGAACCAACAGCTTAATCGTGAGATTGAGACCGTGTTCCTGATGGCCGATCCGCGTCATCAGGCCGTTGCGTCGCGTTTGGTCAAAGAAATAGCCCAATTGGGCGGCAGTATCGCGCCGTTTGTGGCGCCCAGCGTGGCGGAACGCCTGTTGGCTAAGGTAAAGGGATAGATCGTTTATGTCAGGGGTGAAAATTAAGGCTGTTCACTGGGGGACTCTGGGGGCGATGGCGGCCTTGCTGGTTACGACGTCCGCTATAGCGCTTGAACCCGGATATCGTGAACTGGATGCCCAGAACACCCTCGTCATCGACACCACGAAAGGGCAGGTCATCGTCGAGATGTACCCTCAGCTGGCGCCCGCCCATGCCGAACGTATGCAGACCCTGACGCGCCAGGGCTTTTATGACGGCATCATTTTTCATCGCGTCATCGAAGATTTCATGGCCCAGACCGGCGACCCGCAGGGCACCGGGCAGGGGGGCTCGACGCTTCCCGACCTGAAGGCCGAATTCACCGTGCGCAAGGACGCCAGCTTTCCGATGAAGGTCGTTCAGCGCCAGGGCGGCATGGAAATCGGCTATGTCGGCGCCATGCCGGTCGAAAGCCAGGTGCCGGAACTGGCGGCCATTACCATCGACGGCAAGACCCAGGCGTGGGGCCTGTACTGCCAGGGTGTGCTGGGCATGGCCCGCGACAATTCCCCTGATTCCGGCAATAGCCAGTTCTTCCTGATGCGTGGCGCCAATGATGTGCTGGAAAAGCGCTATACCGCTTTCGGTACCGTCGTCAGCGGTCTCGATGTCGTGCGCAAGATCAAGATCGGCGAACCCGCGGTCAATCCCGACAAGATGACCAAGGTGCGTCTGCTGGCCGACATCCCTGTCGCCGAACGTCCGAAGATCGAGATCATGGATACCAATTCGCCGCAGTTCCAGGCCGTGGTGGACGCCAAGATCAAGGAAATGGGCACGAATTTTTCGCCGTGCGACGTTACGGTGCCGGTTAAGCGAACCGACACCCCGCCGGCCGTCACGACGGCTGCCGCGAAACCGGCCAAGCCGGCGTCGTAAACCGGATATCACAGGGCGTCTTCGGACGCCCTTTTTTGTACCTGGCCGCCAGCGCGGGGCTTTCCGCCACTCCGACCCCGACGGCGGCGTGGACGCTTTCTGGCCATGGACAGCAACAGGCCTTCGCGCAGGCCCCGATCAGCGACGCGCAAGTTCTGGCACGGCCACAGCCGCTGGACGGCTTCAAGAATTGCGGCGCCTGCCAGGACAAGATCCGCACGATCGCGCCCGATGCAGGGTTCCTGTTCACGTCCGGACCTGCCGAGGTCGAGCAGCCGCGTTATGACGGCCTGGCACTGTCCATGTTCCATCCACAGACCGTCGACGCGCGACCGGTCATAGCGGTCCAGGCGCAGATGCATGCCGGCAAGCGACGTAATCGCTCCCGATGTTCCAACGATATAGGCTTCGCCGCAGTCGAAGGCCCCGCGGAACGAATCGGCGTCGGTGAAGTCTTTCAGGCGTGCGGCGACGTCAGCGACCATGGCTTCGAACCAGACACGTGTGTCGCCGCTTTCGGGTTCCGGAAAGCGCTCGGCGAGACTAACGACGCCCACCGGCAAGGATATCCAGTGGCGCGGGCGCGGCATGACGCGCGAAGCCTTCAGGTCCGTGCGTTTTCCGGGGGCCGCTGCCAGTTCGACCCAGCTTAGCTCCGTCGAACCGCCACCGACATCCATGACCAGGGCCGCACGCGGTTTGGGCGACAGGCCGTCACCGTCGAGCAGGGACGCGCAACCCATGACCGAAAGCCGTGCCTCTTCTTCCGGCGTGATGATGGTGAGGCGCAGGCCTGTTTCACGTTCGACCCTGGCAATAAAGTCGCGGCCGTTGCTGGCCATGCGGCATGCCTGGGTGGCGACGGCGCGAATGCGTGTAACGCCACGCTTCTCGATCTTTTCGGCGCAGATTTTCAGAGCGCGCAACGCACGGTCCATGGCGCGGTCATCGAGCCGTCCCGAAGCGGTCAGGCCTTCGCCGAGGCGGACGATTCGCGAAAACGCCTCGACGATCTTGAATTGTGAATTCTGCAGGGTGGCGATCATCAAGCGGCAATTATTGGTGCCGAGATCAAGCGCCGCGTACAGGACCTGGCCGTCGCGGCCGCTTGCCGACTGTGATTGCCGATCATGCGTCGGCGGGAAGCGCCGCCCCTTTTGGCGCCCACCGGACGAACCTTCGGCCGGCCCAGCGCCGTCAAGTGTGCCCGCCGGCCGGAACCGCCGGGCTTTTGAGGGAGCCTGCATGGCTCATACCCCTTATTTTATGTACGCGGTGGCGGCACCATGCCATTGACCGGCGGGCGGTCAATGCGCGTCTTCCTCTCCACTCTAGGACGGGGAGGGGGCTCTGCCAACAGCTTTCTGTCAAACATTGTCTGTAGACGGTTGAAAGCAATCCGGAATGTTTTCGCCCGTCAGGATTAACCATAAAGCGTCCTGAAAGAAAAACACGGTTCACTGACAACCAAAGGGAGAAGGGCGCTGACGGCCTTGCGCAGATAGCGTTACAAAACTGCGGGCCATGGAAGACGGGAATCACACGATGCCGGAACACAGATCTGCAAAGTTCGACATTGGCCAGGTCGTCAAGCACAGCCTGTTCGAATTTCGTGGCGTCGTCTTCGACGTCGATCCTGAGTTTTCCAATACCGAAGAATGGTGGCAGGCCATCCCTGAAAAGGTTCGGCCGGTAAAGAATCAGCCCTTCTACCATTTGCTGGCGGTGAGCGGTGACGCCCACTATGTCGCCTATGCGTCGGAAGAAAACCTGTGCGTCGATACGACGGGCCAGCCGTTGCAGCATCCTCAGGCAAAACTTCTGTTCGAGCGATTCGAGAATGGCCGCTATCTGCCCAAGAGCCGTATGGCGAATTGACGGCGACGCTCGACGCCACGCATCAGGCCGCAACCGGTTCGCCGGTGCGGTCTTTTTGCGTTGCCCATGAAGGGCAGTCTCTGTTTTCGGGAATAAGTCTTTTGGTGAGCCCGCTGGGACTCGAACCCAGGACCCTCTGATTAAAAGTCAGATGCTCTAGCCGGCTGAGCTACGGGCTCACGTCAAGACGTTGGGCTTGACCTCAGCCACAAAAGGGTGGATCAAACGTGGGCACTTCATAGAGGGGAGTTTGCTTTTTCGCAAGCGTGTCTGCTTGTTTTTATGTATTGTTTTTTTACGGTCGCAGCGGCCATCAAAATGACGAACGCGGGGCGTAGCATGAGGATAAGCTTGTGGCCTTGTAACCCATCGGGGAGGACCATGAAGCCGGAGCGTACAGGGGGAAAGATCATAAGAGTTTTAGCTGCCGTTGTGTGTGCGAGCCTTGCGCTTGCCGCCTGTTCCTCCAATCGTCCCGACTATGATGTCGCCGATGGTGCGCGTGGTCCTGACGAACGCACCGAAAAGATGCGTCAGTCGACCGAGGACAATAATGACTGGGGGGATGCCGTCACCGCGCCCCTCGAGGATTTGAACCTCAAGCGCACGCATATCCCGCAAATCCTTTTAGACGCCATGTCGAGGCCATATGACCTGGCCGGGCTGGACAAGTGCGAAACCATCGCCGGCGAGGTGCGCAAGCTCGACGCCTTGCTTGGGCCGGACCTGGATGAACCGCCCCCGCCTCCGGATGAGTCGACGATGCGCCAAAAGGGCGGCCGCATGGCCAACAAGGCTGCCGTGGGCGCTGTGCGCGGGGCGACCCGCAGCATCATCCCGTTCCGCGGCCTGATCCGTCAGATGACCGGCGCCGAGAAGCATCAGAAACTTGTGGATGAAGCCATTCAGGCCGGCAAGTCGCGACGTGCCTATCTCAAGGGTGTCGGCATGAACAAGAACTGCGCGCCGCCGGCCGCGCCGTCGTGGTTCAAGCCGCGGGTCTATATCGACACGTACGAAAAGGCGCCTGTTCAGACCACGACCAAAAAAAAACGGACGACAGGCCGCCGAGGTGGTAGAAACTAGAGCGATATTTAAGGCGAAAAGTGTGAAGCGGTTTTCGCCTTAAATATCGCGACAAAACAAAAGCTTAGATCGGAATGATGCTTCCGTCTAAATCATTCCGATCTAAAAAAATCGGCCCGGAACCAATCCGGGCCGATTTTTTTACTTGGTCCAGCGGCTGAGCAGATCGCGCCGCAGGGTGGAGAAGCTTCCGTCAGCGATGGCCGCGCGCATCCGGATCATCAGCGCCTGGAAAAACGCGATATTGTGCCAGGACAGCAGGATCTGGCCCAGAATCTCCTCGGCGCGGATCAAGTGATGCAGATAGGCCTTGGAGTAGTCGCGGCTGGCCGGGCAGTCGCTTGTGGCGTCAAGCGGCTCGTCGTCCTCGGCAAAACGGGCATTTTTCATGTTGATCGGCCCGTCCCAGGTCCAGACCTGACCGTGACGGCCGGATCGCGTCGGCAGGACGCAGTCGAACATATCAACACCGCGCGCCACGCCTTCGAGCAGATCTATGGGCTTGCCGACGCCCATCAGGTAGCGCGGCCGCTCCCACGGCAGCAGTGGGACGCAGAAATCGAGCGTGTCGCACATAGCCTGGTGGCCTTCGCCGACCGCCAGCCCGCCGATGGCGTAGCCGTCGAAGCCGATATCGAGCAAACGATCGGTCGATTCGCGCCGCAGGTTCTCAAATGTCGAGCCCTGCTGGATACCGAACAGGGCCTGTGTGTCGCGCGTGCCGAACGCGTTCTTTGAACGCTGACCCCAGCGCGCCGACAGTTGCAGCGCCTGTTGCGCGCGCCTTTCGTCGGCCGGGTAGGAGACGCATTCGTCCAACTGCATGACGATGTCGGAGCCCAGCAGATCGGCCTGGATTTCGATCGAGCGTTCCGGCGACAGGACGTGCTTTGAGCCGTCGATATGGCTTGAGAAGGTGACGGCGTCTTCCTTGACCTTGGAAATCTTCGACAGGCTCATGACCTGGAAGCCGCCGGAATCGGTCAGGATCGGTCCGTCCCAGCCCATGAATTTGTGCAGGCCACCCAGGCGCTTCACGCGTTCGGGCCCAGGCCGCAGCATCAGATGGTAGGTGTTGCCCAGAATAATCTTCGCGTGGGACTGGCGCACCATGTCGAGCGTCAGCGCCTTGACGGTCGCCGCCGTGCCAACCGGCATGAAGATAGGAGTGGGGATATCGCCGCGCGGAGTCCTGAGCACGCCGGTACGCGCCTGGCCGTCATGGGCATGGATTTCAAAGGGAAAAGCACTCATGGGCGGCTCAATAGCGGCAAGTGTCGACGAGGTAAAGGCGGTGATGACTTTATATTCCTTGACGAGAATATTCCTTTGTGGGAATATAAAATCATGATCGAGACCTTTACCGCCCTTTCCGAACCCAATCGCCTGCGCATCGTCGAGTTGCTGCGCAACGGCCCGCAGGCCGTAGGCGCCATTGCCGATACGCTGGGGCTCAACCAGCCCCAGGTGTCCAAACATCTGAATACATTGAAAAAGGCGCATCTGGTCGAGGTCGAGGCGCGGGCGCAACAACGGCTTTACCGGCTGGATGGGCAGGGGCTGCAACTGATCGACCAGTGGCTGGACCGCTACCGGCGCATCTGGACCGATCGCCTGGATCAACTGGATGACGTCATCAACGATATGACGCGTGAACCCAAGGAGTGACGCTATGAACACGACCGACATGACTACCCAAGGCAACGACACGATCGTCATCTCGCGCACTTTCAACGCGCCGCCTGGCGTCGTTTTCGAAGCCTGGACCAATGCCGAGTTTGTTCGGCGGTGGTGGGCGCCGAAAGCCTTGGGCGCGCAGATGGTGTCGTGCGAGGCCGATGTGCGCGAAGGCGGCGGCTATCGTTACGTGCTGCAATCGCGGGATCAGCCGCCCTTTGCTTTTTCGGGCAAGTATATCGAGGTTTTGGCGCCATCACGTCTGGTCTACACTCAGGCTTTTGAACCGATGGCCGATGCCGGTTACGCGACGATCACTGTGACGTTTGAACCCGTTGGCGCCAACCAGACGCGCATGGTGTCGCATGAGCGCTACCCGACGCCTGAGGTGCGCGAAATGGTGCTGGCGTCCGGCATGGAAAAAGGCATGCGCATCACCATGGATCAGTTGGACGAACTGGTTGGTGAGCTTCAGGCGGCAGGACAATAGTGCCGGCCTTAAGCATTGACGCCTATATCGATGGCTTGCCCGGGCCGGTCGCGGCCCGGGTGGCGGCTTTGCGTGACGCGATCCGCAAGGCGGCGCCGGCCACGACGGAGGCGATCAAGTACGGCATGCCGGCCTTTCGGATGGGCGACACCTATCTGGTCTATCTTGGCGCCTGGAAAAAGCACGTAGCCTTGTATCCTGTGGCGCGGGGTGATGCGGATTTTGAAGCGAGGTTGGCGCCATATCGCGTTGAAAAGGATACCGTGCGATTTCTGCACAAGGACGATGTGCCGTTCGATATTGTGACCTTGATCGTCGCGGCGCGCTTGAAAGCATTGAAAGATAAGGTTTAACCACGGAATAAACGGAAAGCCTCGCTCCATGAGGTGACACGGAAAAGGCACGGAAATCGTGCGTCAGCGGCGTTGGTGGCGTGTGTTGCAAGCTGCTTTAAGCGAATCCACAGATGCACACAGATGGATGCGCTAACGCGCATCAACACAGATGAGTCGTGCAGGTGGATCATCCGAGCCCCATTCATTGAAGCTCCCGACAGCGCGAAGCGCTGTCACTATCCGGAGCGACTTGAGCGCTTCCATTTCAACACACGCGGATCATCTGTGCGCTGCGCAGCAGCGATCTGTGTGCATCTGTGGATTCCCTTCAAGATCGGAACCACGAGGTAGGTCACGGCCGTCTGCACACCAATTCCGTGCCTTTTTCCGTGTTGTCTCACGAAGTGGGGCTTTCCGTGGTTAAACCTTCTTCTGGTACCATCCGCACGATGGACTATAAGGCGCGCATGACCGCACAGATTGCTCCCTTCTACGCCATCGAAATCAGCCGCCTGGCTCATGCCTTAAAAGCACAAGGGCGGTCGATTATCCATATGGAATTCGGCCAGCCATCGACCGGCGCGCCGAAAGCCGCAATCGCCGAAGCGCACAGGATCCTTGACAGCGACGGCATGGGCTATTGGGAAAGCACGGCGCTGAAAGACCGGCTGGCCAAGCTTTATCGCGATAATTACGACGTCACGGTAGCACCCGAGCGCTTTATCCTGACCTGTGGCGCATCACCCGCCCTGGTCCTGGCCCTGACGACCAGCTTCGCTCCGGGCGCGCGTGTCGCTCTGGCGCGGCCGGGCTATGTCGCTTATCGCAACAATCTCAAGGCCT
Organism: uncultured Asticcacaulis sp.; assembly: GCA_946480525.1. The sequence continues at coordinate 9,515 of CAMLLA010000021.1, forward strand.
TGCACATGGAAGCCGTTGAAATTCCGTGCGGTGCCGAGGTCGGTTTTCAGCTGACGGCCAATGCCCTTGCGGCGCTCGATCCCGCGCCCGATGGTGTGATTATCGCCAGCCCCGCCAATCCGACCGGCACATTGATCGCGCCGAATGAGCTGAAGGCGATCGCAGAAGTCTGCCGGGCGCGCAATATCCGCATTATTTCCGATGAGATCTATCACGGCCTGACCTACGACCAGTCCACGCGCTCCATGCTGGAATATGCGCCAGACGCGATTGTGGTCAGCAGTTTCTCCAAATATTTCAGCATGGTGGGCTGGCGGCTTGGCTGGCTTCTGGTGCCGGAAGCACAGCTGGAAACCGCGCGCGCCTATGTCGGTAACCTGTTCCTGACAGCGCCTTCGTTAAGCCAGCACGCTGGCCTGATCGCGCTCGACAGCCGCGATGAATTGGAGAGGCATGTCGAAACCTATCGCCGGAACCGGCAATTGCTGCTCGATGCCTTGCCGGGCCTGGGACTGAGCCGCATAGCACCGCCGGACGGGGCCTTTTATATCTATGCCGATATCGGCCACCTGACCGACGACAGTCTGGCCTTCTGCAAGGCTTTACTTGAAGAAACCGGTGTGGCGACTGCGCCCGGCATCGACTTCGATCCCGTCGAAGGCCACCGCTTTATCCGTTTCAGCTTCGCTGTCTCGACGCCAGAGGTCGAAGAGGCGATCCGGCGGATAACGCCCGTTTTTACCCGCGCGACGCGTTGGTAAGCAGGCAGGCGTCGCCGTAGGAAAAGAAGCGGTAGTGATCGCTGACGGCGTGTGCGTAGGCCGCTTTCATCGTGTCAGTGCCGGCAAAGGCGCAGACCAGCATGAACAGCGTCGATTTCGGCAGGTGGAAGTTGGTCAGCAGCATGTCGGCTGAGCGCACCACAACGCCGGGCGTGATGAAGATGGATGTTTCGGCTGAAAATGGGTGAATGGCGCCTTGCAAGTCGCAAGCGCTTTCCAGCAGCCGCAGCGAGGTTGTGCCGACGCAGATAATCCGCCCGCCGGCGGCGCGCACGGCATTGATGCGCGCGGCGGACGCTTCGGTCACCACGCCGAATTCGGCGTGCATGACGTGGTCCCTGGTGTCTTCGACCTTGACCGGCAGGAAGGTCCCGGCGCCGACGTGCAAAGTGATGCGCTCGATGCCGACGCCTTTACCTTCGAGGATTTTTAACAGGTCTGGCGTGAAATGAAGCCCTGCCGTGGGGGCTGCAACCGAGCCTTCCTCACGGGCAAACACCGTCTGGTAGTCGCGCTTATCCTGATCGTCCTCTTTGCGTTTGGAGCGTATATAGGGTGGCAGGGGCATGGCGCCGACGGAATGCAAGTGAGCGATCATGTCTTGCGGTTCGCAAGTGAAGTGTAGCGTATAGACGCCGTCTTCACCCTTGATCCGCACGTCGGCTTGCAGTTCGAAATCGGAATTTTCATTACTCTTGAATCGCAATTGATCGCCCGGCTTGACGCGGCGTCCGGGTTTGAGAAAGGCCTGCCAGACTGTTCCTCCAAGCGGCTTGATCAAAGTGGCTTCGACTTGCACTTCGCCATCGATCCGCGTGCGTGTGCCGTGTAACTGCACCGGCAGTACGCGTGTGTCATTGACGACCAGCAGGTCGCCGGCGTTCAGGTAATCGGGAATGTCGCGGACGTGGCTATCGGTCCATCGGCCATCATCAACGCGCAGCAGGCGAGCGTTTTCGCGCGGTTCGGCAGGGCGGAGCGCGATGCGGTCCTCTGGCAGGTCGAAATCGAAATCGGAAATAAGCATGGCCGTCTCAAACGCTGAAACCTGGATCAGGTCAAGCGTTTCGCCACTAGACGCGCCGTGATTTCAACCAATCCAGCGCCTCATCGAAGGTGCCGAAGATGTCGATCTCGCGTTCGGGAAACTGTTCGCGGTAAAAGGACAGACGGGCGCGGAAGAGGGGATCGGTGCTGACAATGGCCGTGCGCGTGCCGGCATCGCGGCCGGCGGCGGCTTCGCACCAGGTCGCACCAAAGGCGGCCAGTTCGCCGCCCATCGATGCGCCATCGAACCGCCTGAGGTCGAGCAGGTGGTCGTATGTGAACGCGTCGGGCGTTTGCAGGATAGCTGTCAGGCTGGTGACACCTATCTCAGTGCCCGACAGTTCGCCCTTCGGCCGCACCAGGATGTGGCGTTCGTCGGGAAAGATCGAGATATTAAGGTGCGCGCGCGCCATGTTTGCGTTTACGCGACCGGCACGCCCGGATCGTTGGATCTGGCGGCGGCGCGCTGCGACAGGATCCACTCGACCCCTTCTTCCATTCGGGCGAAGCCCTTCAGGATGCGTTGCGGGAAGGCGGCCTGGCTGAGGCTGAGGCGGGCGTGAACCAGCGAATCCTCGCTGACGACGGCAATCAGTTTGCCCGCGTCGCGGCCTTGCGCGAACTGGCTCCAGCGCTGGCCCAATTCTTCGATTTCGGTGCTCAGGATCGTGCCCTCATGGCGGCGCTGGTCAACGATCGTGTCATATTCCCAGGGCGCGGTCATTTGCGCCAGCTGCTGAAGGACGCTTTCATTGACCTCGTCGCCATCGATGCTGCCGATATAACGCAGCGTGAAAATCTTATTGGCTTCGTCGACCGAAAGGGTCATGCGCGAGCGGGTCATTGGCGGGTCCGTTTTAATTCGGAACGTTTATCAAATTTAACGTGTATCAGGAACGGCTTAAGGTTTTGTTGCTTGAAACCGATAGTGTAGCACCGAGCGTTACGGAACGCAAAAACGCGCCGGACCGAGGAGGTCCAGCGCGCCTGGTGTGTAGCAAGATACCGGTGAACTTACGCTTCGACGTCGGCGGCGACGCGCATGGTGACGATCTTGCCTGGTTCACGCGGCGGTTCACCCTTGGGAAGGGCGTCGACATTTTCCATGCCTTCTGTGACTTCGCCCCAGACGGTGTATTGGTTGTCGAGGAAGCGAGCGTCGGCGAAGCAGATAAAGAACTGGCTGTCGCCCGAATCCGGGTTCTGCGACCGCGCCATCGAGCAGACGCCGCGCACGTGCGGAGCATCGGAGAATTCGGCCTTCAGCTTCTTGCCCGAACCGCCATAGCCCTGGCCCAGCGGATCGCCGCCCTGTGCCATGAAGCCTGGGATGACGCGGTGGAAGACGATGCCGTCATAGAAGCCTTCGCGCGCCAGTTCCTTGATACGGGCGACGTGGCCGGGCGCCAGATCTGGGCGCAGGCGGATGGTCACCACGCCGGTGTCGAGCGTCAGGATGAGTGTGTTTTCGAGATCGTCGGCCATGATGGCTCCTCAAGTCTTGGCAGAAATTTGCCCCCACATAGGCCAGCCTGCCCGTCATTTCAAACAAAAGCGGCTTTAAGCCGTACATTCCTTCGGTTTCGGTTGCGATGTATCCTTGTCCCACATGGCGCAAGACCGGTCGATTTCGTCCTGGATCATCCGGCAGCTATTGGCGGCATTGCACGGCGGATGCGTCGCCGGGCTGACCACGCGGCAACGGTCGGCCAGTGCCTGCGCCGCCGTTTCGCCGATCTCGGCGCGGCACTGGCCGGAAGCGGATGCGGCGTCGGGCGAGGCGAGTTCGTCCTTTACTGCGGAAGTGGCCGGCTTTGGACCGGGATCGGACTCAGCCGCTGCGACCGCTGCCGTTTCGGAGGCAGATTCTGGCGGGTCGGGCGAGCACGCTGCCAGAACCAGTACCGTTATACCAGCGATGAAATGATATGGCCGCATGGCGTCAATCTACAGTGATTCCCGAGCACTCCTTAGGTGGGCTGTCACTGGCGCTATGCGCGCTGCACCCCTGGGCGATCTCCTTGCGCATGGCCTCACAGGTGCTGTTATCGTTGCAATCCGGCTGAGCCTTGCCGGACACCGCCTTGCACGTCTGGATAAGTTTGAGCGCCTCTGCGTCGCCGATTTCCGCCGCGCAGGTGCCAGGCGTGGCCGGCGTCTCCGCCAGTTGCGACATGTGCGCCACCTGCGATGCCGTGCCGGCGCCGCGATCTTCCCCGCCACTCAGCGTGTCGCGTGAGCAGGCCGTCGTAACGAATGCGGCGGTAAGAAGGGCGGTGATTGTGAACATGCGCATGGACAGCTCCTCGGTAATCTGGCCCCGTTATTCTATGCCTGCCGGGATTTATGCCGACGGCGAAGTAAAATTCGATGTGGTTTCAGGTAAAACCCGTTATAGACGGCACATGAATGATACCCCTGACGAACCTGAGCGCCGTCGTATGGTGAAGCCGCCCGCTGCCGGGAAAGGCTCCGGCCGCGGTATTGGCCACACGGCGCTGAAGACAGCCTATAAGCGCACGACGTCGCAGCAGAAGTGGCTGGAGCGACAATTGAACGATCCTTACGTGGCCCAGGCCAAGGCCGAGGGTTGGCGGTCGCGCGCCGCCTTCAAGTTGATGGAGATCGACGACCGCTTTCATCTGATCAAGCGCGGCGTGCGCGTGGTCGACCTGGGCTGTGCGCCGGGCGGCTGGGTGCAGGTGGCGCTGAAGCGCGGCGCTGCCTTTGTCGCCGGTGTCGACCTTCTGCCGGTCGACCCAATTCCCGGCGCCGAACTGCTCGAGGCCGATTTCACCGACCCGGCGGTCAGCGTCCGCCTGATGGAGGTGATGCACGGCAAGCCCGACCTGGTGCTGTCCGACCTTGCGCACAATACCGTCGGCCACAAGCAGACCGACCACCTGAAGATCATGGGACTGCTGGAGCTGGCGTCAGAATTCGCCATGAACAACCTGAAACCCGGCGGCGCCTATGTCGCCAAGGCTTTCCAGGGCGGCGAGACCGAAGTCCTGCTGCGCACGCTCAAGGTCCGCTTCGACAGCGTCAAGCACTTCAAGCCGAAATCGAGCCGCGCGGATTCTTCCGAAATCTACATTGTTGCGACGGGCTATAAAGGCTAGTCTGTACACGCATAAGGTGGGGCGAATACAGCATGACAGCAGAGGTTCAGCCGGTTTCGTCGGCGCAATACGTCACCCTGACCCCGGGTGAGCCCGCGCCCTGGTTTCATCAGAAGACCATGGCCAACCCGACCTACGCGTTTCATTCCGTAGGGGGGCGTTATATCGTGCTGGGCTTCATCCAGACGGCTTCGGATGAGCTCGGGAGGCAGGCCTTTGACGCGATCATGGCCAACCAGGGTGTATTCGACGACAACAGGGCCTGCTTTTTCGGCGTAAGCGTCGATCCTGCCGATGAGGCCCGTCTCGTCGACTCCACCGTGGGAATCCGTTTTTTCCGTGACTACGATGCCCGTGTGTCGCGGCTTTACGGCGCGCTGCCGCGGGACCCGTCGGTTAGTCAGCAGCAGCTGCGCCGCTTCTGGCTGGTGCTCGATCCGACGCTGCGCATCATGGCGCTTTATCCGATGGTCGCCGACGGCAAGATCGTTACTGACGTCTTCGACTTTGTTCGCCGCTTGCCGCCTCCCGGCCTGTTCGCCGGCGTCGAGCTGCAGGCGCCGATCCTGTACCTGCCGAATGTCTTCGATCCGCAGCTTTGCCAGGACCTGATCAAGCTATACGACACGCACGGCGGCGACTTCAGCGGCTTCATGCGCGAGCAGGACGGCATCACCGTCGGCGTCCGGGATCCAAGTTTCAAGAGCCGCAGCGACTATACCCTGACCGAAAAGGACAAGGACATGATGGCGCGCACGCAAGCCGCGGTCATTCGCCGCGTCGTGCCGGAGATCAAGAAGGTCCACCAGTTCGCGGTCACGCGCATGGAACGCTACATCGTCGGCTGCTACACTGCGGAAGAGGGCGGGCACTTCCGCGCCCATCGCGACAATACGACGGCCGGCACAGCGCACCGGCGCTTCGCCGTGTCGATCAATCTCAATGACGATTTCGAAGGCGGCACACTCAGCTTCCCTGAATACGGACAGCGTCAGTACAAGCCGCCTGCAGGCGCGGCTGTCGTTTTCTCATGTTCGCTGCTCCACGCCGTTGCGCCTGTAACCCGCGGCAATCGGTATGCCTTCCTGCCGTTCCTCTATGACGATGCGGCGGCGAACCTGCGCCAGGCCAATCTGCACAAGCTGTCGACTGACGCCCCGCTGGACCTGCGCGCCAAGGTCGTCGAGTAACGCCGCCCCCGCGATTCACGGAATATCTGTAACAATAATTTGCCCGGAAGGTCTTTACCTCCCGGGCGGATTGGCATAAGCACGGCCCGCAAAATGGAGAGTTCCTTATGGACATACGCGAAGGCCTAACCTTCGACGACGTTTTGCTAGAGCCCGGTCCGTCCGACGTGATGCCGACCCAGGTCGATACAAAAACGAAGTTTACCCGCGACATCAATCTGAACATCCCTCTGGTCTCGTCCGCCATGGATACGGTGACCGAAGCCAAGCTGGCGGTCGCCATGGCCCAGGCCGGCGGTATGGGCATCGTCCACCGTAACCTGACCAATGAACAGCAGGCCGACGAGATTCGCGCGGTTAAGCGCTTTGAATCGGGGATGGTCATTAATCCGATCACCATCCATCCCGACACAAAGCTCAACGAAATCCGCGATATCATCGCGCGGCGTTCGATCTCCGGCTTCCCGGTCGTCGAACCGGAAACGAAGAAGCTGGTCGGCATATTAACCAATCGCGACATTCGTTTTGAGAGCGACGGCTCCAAGACGGCGGCCGAGCTGATGACCCGTGAAGGCCTGATTACCGTCACCGAAGGCGTCGACCAGTCCAAGGCGCGCGAACTGATGGCGCTGCACCGCATCGAGCGCATCATCGTCGTCGACGAAGGTTATCACGCGGTCGGCCTGATTACCGTCAAAGACATGGAAAAGTCCCAGGCCTATCCGAATGCCGCCAAGGACGCGGCCGGCCGTCTGCTGGTCGGCGGCGCGTCCACCGTCGGCGACGCCGGCTATGAGCGTTCGCAGGCATTGATCGACGCGGGCGCCGATGTCGTCGTCATCGACACTGCCCACGGCCATTCCAGCCTGGTCAGCGAAGCCGTTCGCCGGATCAAGCGCGAATACAACCACGTCCAGATCGTCGCTGGTAACGTCGCCACCTATGACGCCACGCGCTCGCTGATCGATGCCGGCGCCGACGCCGTCAAGGTCGGCATCGGGCCAGGCTCGATTTGCACCACGCGCATGGTCGCAGGCGTCGGCGTGCCGCAACTGACCGCCATTATCGACTGCGCCCGTGCCGCGCGCGACAGCGGCGCTCCGGTTATCGCCGACGGCGGCATCAAGCTGTCGGGCGACCTGGCAAAGGCCATTGCGGCGGGCGCCGCCAGCGCCATGCTGGGCTCGATGTTCGCCGGCACCGAAGAGGCGCCGGGCGAAGTCATCCTCTATCAGGGCCGGTCGTATAAGTCCTACCGCGGCATGGGTAGCGTCGGCGCCATGACCTCGGGGTCTGCGGATCGTTACTTCCAGAAAGAGGTCCGCGACTCGATGAAGCTCGTGCCGGAAGGTATCGAAGGCCAGGTGCCTTTCAAGGGCCCGATCGGCCCTGTGATTCATCAGCTCGTCGGCGGCCTGCGGGCGGCCATGGGCTATGTCGGTGCGCCGTCGATCACCGAGTTCCAGCAGCGGGCGCGCTTCGTGCGCATTACCAATGCCGGCCTGCGTGAAAGCCACGTCCACGACGTGATGATCACGCGCGAGGCGCCCAACTACAGGCAATAAAGATGACGCAGGAGCTGACGATTCTGGTGTATGCGGCGGTGCTGGGCCTCATCACGGTTCTTTTGCCGCCGGTCGTCGACGGCGCCGCAGGAGGCCAGCGCTACTTCAACTGGAATGCCGGGGCACGCGACAAGCCGTTCGAGGTTAATCCGGTTGCGGATCGTTTAAGGCGTGCTTTCAGCAATTTTATGGAAACATTTGTTTTCTTTGCTGTTGTTGTTATCGCTTTGGCGTTTTCCAGTAAATCGTCCGACCTATCCGTAAACGGTGCCTGGCTATATCTTGGCGCCCGCGTCCTGTATGTGCCGTGCTACGCCTTCGGCATCAAATACGTCCGTTCTGCCGTATGGGCCGTTGCGCTCGCCGGCATCCTCATGTGTCTTTTTACGCTTCTGACCTGATATGACCCCAGCCGCCCGCCTTCAAGCCGCCGCCGATATTCTCGACCAGATGGCCGGGACGCGCGCAGCGGCAGAAACGGTTCTGAAAACCTGGGGGCAGAAACACCGCTTTGCCGGTTCCAAGGATCGTCGCGCCATCGCCGACCGGGTCTATGGTTGCCTGCGCGCCAAGGCGCGGCTGTTGTGGGCCATGCAGGCCGATGAAAAGAAGCCCGGAGCCGGGCGCGCCATGGTCCTGGCCTCGCTGGCCCTGATTGACGGCCTGACCTTGCCCGAGATCGAAGACCTGTTTTCCGGGGCCGGCTATGGACCATCGCCGCTGACGGATGCCGAGCGCGAGCGTCTCTCAGCCGGTGAGGGTGAGGCGCCGCAGTGGGTAACGACCGGCCTGCCGGAATTTGTCGTCAGCCGCTTCCAGCAGCAGTTCGGCGACGACTGGGCCGCCGAAGCGACGGAGCTGATGACGCCCCGCGCGCCGATCGATCTGCGTGTCAACGGCGGCAAGGCAACGCGCGATGAGATGATCGAGGCTTTGAAGAATGAGGGTTTAAGGCCTGAGCCCGCTCCGCTTTCTCTCTTTGGTATCCGTCTGCCGTCCGAGCCGCCGCCCAATCTGGCCAAGCTCGATATCTATCAGTCCGGTCGCATCGAAATCCAGGACGAGGGCTCGCAGCTGGCGGCCTTTATTGCCGGCGCTGGGCTTCTGCCGGGCGCGCCCAAGGTGGTCGATTTCTGCGCCGGTGGTGGCGGCAAGACCCTGGCGCTTGTGCAGATGATGGCCAATGAATCGAAAGAACTCGTGGGGGAAATCTACGCCTGCGACGTCGTCGAAAAGCGCCTCAAGGCCATCGAGCCGCGCTTGCAGCGGGCAGGGGCGACCGCCCACCTGATCCACTTCTTCGACCCGGAAGACGATGCGCAGCTCGAAATCCTGAAGGGGGCCGACCTTGTGCTGGTCGATGCGCCGTGCTCGGGCTCGGGCACCTGGCGCCGCCATCCGGAAGAGGCGCATCGTCTCAACGAAGGCGAGGTCGAGCGCCTGCACAGCTTGCAAACCCATATCCTCAACCGCGCCGCCCTGTGCGTGAAGCCGGGCGGGCGGCTGGTCTATGTCACCTGCTCGGTCCTGGACGACGAAAACGCGGCGACGGCCGATGCCTTCGAGGCGGCCAATCCCAGCTTCGACGCCCTGCCGATCCACGAGCTGGTCGACGCGGCCAAAGGACTGTTTATCGATACAAAAGGCGCGGCGGGCCTTGTGAAACACGCCAAAACGGGTCACAGGCTGCGCCTCACCCCGCATACCACGCAAACCGACGGCTTCTTCATCGCCGCCTATACGAGGACGCAAATTACGTGAGTGTAAAGCCCCACGAAACCCTTCTGATTATCGACTTCGGTTCCCAGGTCACGCAACTGATCGCCCGCCGGGTGCGCGAATGCGGCGTCTATTGTGAAATCCACCCTTTCACCAAGGCCGGTGACGCGCTCGATAGTCTGCGGCCGAAGGCGGTTATCCTGTCGGGTTCACCGCACAGCGTCGTCGAAGCGGGGCCGAGCGTGGATGCCAGGCTGTTCGAGATGAATTTGCCTGTGTTTGGCATATGTTATGGCGAACAGCTGATGTGTGACCTTCTCGGCGGGAAGGTCGAAAGCGGTCATCATCGCGAGTTCGGCCGCGCCGAGATCGAAGTCGTTCGCGAAAGCCCGATCTTCAAGGGCCTGGACCGTCATGAGACGGTCTGGATGAGCCACGGCGACCGCGTCACCGCCATCCCGGAAGGCTTCGAAGTCATCGCCGTCTCCGAAGGTGCGCCCTATGCCGCTATCGCCGACGAGACGCGCAAATTCTACGCCGTTCAGTTCCATCCGGAAGTCGTGCACACCGTGCGCGGCACCGACATGATCCGCAACTTCCTGTTCGAAATCGCCGGCTTTACCGGCGACTGGTCGATGGCCTCCTTCCGCCAGGAAATGGTCGCGAAGATCAAGGCGCAGGTGGGCACTGGCAAGGTGATCTGCGGCCTGTCGGGCGGGGTCGATTCCTCGGTCGCCGCCGTCCTGATCCACGAAGCGATCGGTGAGCAGCTGACCTGCGTCTTTGTCGACACCGGCCTGCTGCGCAAGAACGAGGGCGAACAGGTGGTTTCCCTCTTTAGAGATCACTATAATATTCCGCTCGTACATGTTCAGGCACAAGACCTTTTCCTGGGCGAACTGAAGGGAATTTCCGATCCGGAAATCAAGCGCAAGACCATTGGCAAGCTGTTCATCGATGTCTTTGACGCCGAAGCTGCCAAGATCGAAGGCGCCGAATTCCTGGCCCAGGGCACCCTTTATCCCGACGTGGTTGAAAGCGTATCGCCGTCGGGCGGTCCGTCGGCGGTCATCAAGTCGCACCACAATGTC
>CAMLLA010000022.1 GCA_946480525.1 uncultured Asticcacaulis sp.
AGTGCCCCGGCCGGCTTGCTCATGGAGCAAACCGGCACGGATCATCCCCACACCCTCTATTCTGTCACGATATTTAGCCAAAAACCGCTACACACTTTTGGCATACCGCTCTTAGAACTGTGTCGACAGGCTGAACGAAACGCTCTGGCCCAGCTTGTAGTTGTTGATCGTCACGTGGCCGTTACGATCCTGATACTCGTTATAGTCGGTGTCGAGCAGGTTACGCACTTCAAGACCGAAGGTCAGCTCACGGCCAAGCGCCGTCAGACCCTTGCGGTAAGTGAAGTCGAGCAGGGTGCCCGGCTCCTGGACATAGTCAGGATAGCCCGGCTTGCCGCGCGCCGAGGTGCGTTCCGACACGTAGGTCAGGAGCAGGGTCGCCTGCGACTTGGCTTCAGCATCGTTCCAGCCAAATTGCAAGTTGGCGACATGCTCTGACTGGCCTTGCAGGCGGCTGCCGTCAAGAATGTAGTTCTTGGCCGGCGTCGGCGTGCCCTGGTTGGCTGTTGTGTAGACGACATCGCTGTCTTCAACCTGCACTTCTGAGGTCGTGTAGGTGTAGTTTGCGGCCAGCAGCCAGCGCTTGGAAGCGAACCAGGCGCCTTCGATCGGGCTGTCGAACTGGCCCTTATAGTCGAACTCGAGACCGGCCAGAACGGCCTTTGGCGCGTTCAGGTAGGTTTGCTGGCCTTCGCCCGACCCCGTGTCCAGGATGACGGCTTCGACCGGGTTCTTCAGTTCCTTCGAGAAGGCGCCAATCGTGAAATATTCACCGGCGTCGTAGTACCACTCCCAGCGCGCATCCAGGTTGGTGATTTCGGTGTCGCGCAGATAGGGGTTACCCGAGAACAGACGGTCCTGTTCCGGATCGAGATAGACCTGCGGCGCCAGTTCGCGGAACTGCGGGCGACCGATCGTCTTGGACGCACCGAAGCGGGCCTGCATGTTCTCGTAGAAATTCCAGGTCACCGTAGCGGACGGCAGGGTGTAGTCGTTCTCGATCGGTGCAACCGCGGCAGGTACCGGATCGGCGGTGAACAGGTTGACGACCTTGATCGTCTGTTCGCCCTGTTCGAAGCGCAGGCCACCGGCCAGGCGGACCAGCGGCACGATTTCGATATCGGCCTTGATATACCCAGCCTTGACGTCCAGCGTGCCTTCGTAGGCGGCAGCGCCTTCACCACCGGTGACTTCCGTCAGGACGAAGCGGTCCGGGCTGATGTTGAAATCCGACAGCAGGAAGTCGACGCGGGTATAGGCAGCACCGTTCGGCAGCGGGTTGGCCGGGATATAGCTGAACTGACGCGTCTCGGACGTCCGTTCGTTATTTAGGACATCGAAACCACCGATGATCTTGCCGTCACGGCCTCCGCTCAGCTCGAATTCATAGGTCAGGCTGGCGCCGCCGCTGGTGACCGTGTCGTCCAGTTCGCTGAAATCGGTACGGTTACGAACGCGCTGGCCGTCGTGATAGTACTTGCCCTGTCCATCCTTCTCGTAGGTGATGGTCTTTTCGTAGGGTACGTCGCGCGTCGTATTGGCATAGCTGGCGCGCCAGTTGATCGCCCATTCCGGTGCGACCTTGTGATCGCCTGTCAGCTGTGTCGTGAACAGTTGACGCTCGTACCAGCCGGTCTGGTCACGGCGGCGTTCGACGCCACCGTTTGCCTGGTCGGTGCCTTCGCGAACCTGGGTCCGCTTGGTCGTGTTGCGGATATAGAGGTTGGTCCACTGCACGTCGTGATGATCCGTACGGTAGCCCAGACCAAACAGACCGTTCAGCGAGACGTTGTTTTCCGACGTTTCGTATTTGTAATCGTCGAACACGAGCAGTTCGTCACTGGCAGCGCCGCCGACGACGGACGATTGCTGGATGCCGTTACGGACGCGCCAGCTGTTCGAGAAGTCGAGCAGGCCGATGACACCCAACTGGCCGGCGCCAACGTCGAAGCGCTTGCCGCCCACCAGGTTGAAGCTGAAGTTCGCCGGCAGCGTATCAGTTTCCTGCACCAGGTTCAGCGGCGCATTCACCAGGCTGTGGCCCATCAGCATAAGCTGGATCGGCGTGAAGTTGGCCGAGCTGATACGCTTGCCAGTCGCGAACGCGGCCTCCAGCTCATCCGGCATGTCGCGCGTGCCGTCATCGAAACCGAGGATATCGGTGTCGGAACCATAATGCGTAAAACCGTGACCAAAGGTGGTCTCGGAGTTGCCGCTGACGCTGGTGCTGAGCGACACGAAGGGCTCTGCCGGAACGGTAATGGTGCGCAGGTCGACGACGCCGCCGCCAAACTCGCCCCAGTACTCTGCCGAGTGAGTTTTCTGGACCGAAACGCGGCTCAGGATGCTGGACGGGAAGAGGTCGAGCGGAACCACGCGTTGCAGCGGTTCCGGCGACGGCAACGGCGAGCCGTTCAAGAGGGCAGACGAGTAGCGCTCGCCCAGGCCACGGACATAGACGAAGCGGCCTTCGACCAGGCTGAGGCCTGTGACGCGCGTCAAAGCCAGGGCGGCGCTGTCGTCGCCAGTGCGCTTCAGGTCTTCACTGGTCAGGATGGCCGTGACTTCGGCCGTCCGGCGCATGGTGTTCGGGACGTTACGGCCGCGGACGATGACATCGCCCTGCTGCGCCTGGTTAGCCGCAGCTTCAGGCGGAGCGGCGCTGGTCGTGGCTTCGGTGGACGGCGCGGCATCCTGCGCAAAAGCGGCAGGTGCAATCAGCGCAGTCGTCGCCAGCAGCAACGCGCCGAAAGACTTGGATTGGATTTTCATGGTTCAGACCTCGGCAAAAGGGAAAACGGGCACCGGTCGTTCCGGCGCCCGTGTTGGCCATCGCGCAATCCAAAAAGTGGGAGCCGGTTTTTGGACTAATTGCGCGTCAGAAAGACCTATCGGCAGGAGACGCCGTTGAGGCTGCACGACCAGCCCGACCACCAGGTGTCAGCCGAGTCACGGACCGCGCCGATGTAGGAGACGTTGGTGAAGTTGGCGTTGATCGTCGTCGCATTGGTGACCGCAACACCGGCTTCGTTGGTGCCGTTGACGAAGTCAGCAAGCGTCGAGGTGCCGGCCGAGTTGTTGCCGGCCGAAGGCGCCGTGGTGAACAGCGTCGTCGTGTTGGCGTTGGCCAGTGCCGTCGTGAAGCCCGACATGAAGACCGAGTTGAACTGCGGAGCGGCGGTGTTCGTAGCGGCGTCAGTGACGCGGATGCCCGAGGTCGTCGTCGCACCGGTGTTATGGATGACCGAGTTGATCAGGGTCAGGTCGGTGCCGGTGTTCAGTTCAAGGCCATTGGAGGCCGTGCTCGAACGGCGGATCAGGGTCGCGTTCGAGATCACCGGATGCGAGCAGTAGGCCGCGTTGCCGGCGCAGGACATTTCGAACAGACGGTCGCCACCATTGTCGCGTTGCTTGACGATCAGGAACTGGACGGTGCCGCGGAAGCCGTTGTCAGTATCCAGGCTGTCGTCGTCGTTGCCGGTCAGGATAATGTGCTTCAGGTTGACGGTGCCGCCGAACATTTCCATGCCGTCGTCCGACGAGTTGTGGACCTGGACGAACTCGACTGTGGTGCCCGAACCGACGCCGGCGAAGGTGATGCCGTTCAGTTCCTTGGCCGGCAGGACTTCAAAGCCCGAGTGCTGGATGCGGACATACTTCAGGATGCCCGAATTGTCGTTGGCCGTGTTGCCGCCGTAGAAGGCGTTGGTGCCTTCGACCTGGCCTTCCGAGCAGGCCGCGTTCGGCGGCGTGGCGCCAGCCGGGCAGACGTTCGTCGGCGCACGGCCGGCGATGACCAGGCCGCCCCATTGACCGATCGAGTTGTCGTTGGTCGTCCCTTCGATGTCCGCCTTCGAGGTGAAGATGATCGGGTCGGTGGCGCTGCCGGTGGCGAAGATCTGCGAGCCGCGGCTAACGATCAGGTAGTCGAGGCCGGCCGAGCCGAACAGCTTGACGCCCGGGGCGATGTTCAGGACACCCTTGGCGCCGGCCAGCGGTGCCGACGGGTTGGCGCCGAGATCGTCGCCAACCTGGACGCGGCCGTTGATCGAGTAGACGACGCCCGTGATCTTGTCGAGCGAGAGGGTGCCGGTGATCAGGTTCGGCAGCTGGCAGTTACGCAGGCCGGCAACCAGGCCGCCATTCAGCGTGCCCGCCGGGCAGGAGGCCGGTGCGCCGGAGGACGATGACGAAGAAGACGACGAAGAGCCGCCCGGACCGCCAATGATGACGCCTTCGCCCGGCGAAGCGACATTGTCTGCGCCCCCGCACGAGGCAAGAACGGCAGCCATGGCGGTCACAGCGCCGACACCCATCAGGGCAATGCGCAGTTTCTTCGATTTGATCATGTCCATATCTCCAACAATTTCGGAACAGGCACGTCGAAGAACGAATGATCGCCCCCTCTCTCACGGCCTGACACTGTTGAAGTGCCTATTAGGGACGGCGTGTGACAAAACGGCCAAGTTTGTGTGACGGTTTTGTGTATTTGACGGCTGCGCACCCGTCGTGTGTCAATTCAGCCACGCAGAACACGGGCCAATAAAAAACACTCGCCTCTCGGGAGAGGCGAGTGTGAAGTATAATTGAAATTATGCGTATAAAGCAAAAGACTAACCGAAGCGGCCACCAATATATTCGCCCGTCTTGTCGACTTTCGGCTTAACGAAGACTTCTTCGGTCGGGCCGAATTCGACCATCTTGCCCAGGAACATGAAGCCCGTATAGTCGGACAGGCGTGCGGCCTGCTGGAGGTTGTGCGTAACAATGACGATCGTATAGTCACGCTTGAGCTCTTCCAGCGTATCTTCAAGCTTGGCCGTCGAAACCGGATCGAGCGCAGAGGCCGGCTCATCGAGCAGCAGGACCTCTGGATTGACGGCGATCCCGCGCGCCACGCACAGACGCTGCTGCTGGCCGCCCGACAGGCCTAGGCCGGACTTGGTAAGCTTGTCCTTGACTTCGTCCCACAGGGCGGCGCGACGCAGCGAGGTCTCGACCAGTTCGTCCATCTCGGCCTTGGACTTCGATTGATGCAGGCGAACGCCATAGGCGACATTGTCGTAGATCGACATGGGGAACGGTGTCGGCTTCTGGAACACCATGCCGACGCGGGCGCGCAAGGAGGTCACATCGATCTTGGGGCCAAGGACATTTTCACCGTCGAGCAGAATTTCACCCTCGGCGCGCTGGCCGGGATAAAGGTCGTAGATGCGATTGATGGTGCGCAGCAGGGTCGACTTGCCGCAGCCCGACGGACCGATCAGCGCGGTGATGGCATTGCGCTTGACCGGCAGGTCGACGCCGAACAGCGCCTGGTGCGTGCCGTAAAAGAAGTCGAGCTTCCTGACCTCCAGCACCAGACTGTCGGCGGGTGGCGGCACAATGACGCTCTTGAAGTCGGCGGAGGTGGTGTCGGTGCTCATGACGGGCATTTTGTCCGAAAAAGGGGGCAGAGATAAAGGCTTACTTGGTTTGTTCGCGCGCCATCCAGCGCCCGATGACATTGACGGCCAGAACCGCGGCGGCAATCAGAAGCGCGCCGGCCCAGGCCAGTTTGTTCCAGCTTTCGTACGGGCTTAGCCCGAAGTTGTACATGACCACAGGCACACTGCCCATGAAGTGGCCCATGTTGAAGTCGAGATAATTGTTGTTCAGCGAAGTGAACAGCAGCGGCGCGGTCTCGCCCGAGATGCGCGAGAAGCCAAGCAGACCACCGGTCAGCAAGCCAGCGCCGGCCGCCTTCCAGATAATGCGGCGGATGGTAATGAACTGCGACCCACCCAGCGCCATACCGGCTTCGCGCAGGGCGTTTGGCTGGAGGTTGAGGATGTCCTCGGTCGTACGGACAACGATCGGAGTCGCCAGCACGGCCAGCGCGACGGCGCCTGCCCAGCCGGAATAGGTGCCTAGCGACAGCGGGCCGGGATAGACCAGGATCTGGTAGATGAACAGACCCACCAGAATGGAGGGTGAGGATAGCAGAACATCGTTGAGAAAGCGCACGGCGTGGCCATAAGGCGTGTCGCCGCCGATTTCCGCCAGCCATGTCCCGGCCAGGATTCCGACCCCGAGGGCAATCAGCATGCCGACACCGCACATCATGATGGAACCGACAATGGCGTTGCGTAGGCCCCCGGCGGAATCAGGCCCGGGCGTATCCTGGGTAAAGACGGCCAGGTTCAGGCCGCCGATGCCTTGTTTAAGCAGCGAATAGAGGATCAGCCCCAGGGCGAACAGGGCGATCAGGGTGGCGATGCCACAGACGACAACAAAGACTTGAGAGGCGATCTGGCGGCGGAGGGCGCGTGGGGACATGATTGGCTCCTCAGTAACGCTGCGACGACAGGAGCCAGCGCGCGATCGCCAGCACCGAAAAGGTGATCACGAACAGAACCAGGCCCAAAGCCAGCAGCGCCGAAATATGCATGCCCTGCGCTTCGTTGAATTCGTTGGCGATGGTCGAGGCCAGGGTCGAAGACGAATCTAACAGCGACTTGGGGAAATTATGCGAGTTGCCGATCATGAAGGTCACGGCCATGGTTTCGCCCAGTGCGCGACCGAGACCCAGCATGATCACGCCGACCATGCCTTTTTGCACATACGGGATGATGACCGAGGTGACGACTTCGAACGGCGTGGCGCCGACACCGAACGCGGCTTCGCGCACCTGTGGCGGGATGGAGCGAAAGAGTTCCCGGAACACCGCAGCCATATAGGGCAGGATCATAATGGCCAGAATGATCGAGGCGGTGAACAGGTTTGCCCCGTTCGGAATGCCATAGAACATCTTGGCCCAGAAGCCTTCGGGATTGTCGGCGAAGGCGAGCATCAAGGGTGTCTGGATGGTCTTGGCAAACCACGGCGCGAAAACGAACAGGCCCCACATGCCGTAGACGATCGAGGGAATGCCTGCCAGGAGTTCCACCGCGATAGCGATCGGCTGGGCCAGGGCGCGCGGCGCGAACTGGGTAATAAAGACGGCAATTCCAATCGCGACCGGTAGCGCCATGGCAAGCGCCAGCAGGGCCGTGACGATCGTACCGACGATCGGGCCCGCCGCGCCATAGACCTGCGTAACCGGGTTCCACTCGCTGGATATAAAGAACCCCAGGCCAAACTTCGACAGAGCCGGCCAACCGCCTATGATCAGCGACATCACGAAGCCGCCCAGCGTCACCAGCAGAAGCGTTGCTGCCGAGAAGGCGACATAGCGGAAGATCGGATCGAAAGGATCGGTCTTGTGAGTCGGCGCAGGCGTCATACAGATCTCGGGCGGCTCTCAGGGTACGAAACAATGCCTCTACCATGAGGCAAGAATTATGACAGGCGTTTTACACGATTCGGGCGAGGCTGACGCCCCGCCCATCCGTGGTATTCACATCACGCTTCGACGACCTAAGACGCCGGCGCGGTATAGACAGGCTTGCCGCCCGAAGTGATGCTGGTGGCCCACTGCTGGCGGACCATGGTCTTCACCGAGGACGGCAGCGGAACGTAGTAGAGTTCGGACGCGGTGGCGTCGCCCGAGGCGAAGCCATAATCGAAGAACTTCAGAACGGCCGAAGCCTTGGCTGCGTCCGCCTGCTCCTTGTGGACCAGGATGAAGGTCGCGCCTGTGATCGGCCAGGCATTGGCGCCCGGCTGGTCGAGGATCAGCAGGTAGTTGCCCGGTGCGTTCTTCCAGTCGGCGCCTTCGGTCGCGGCAGCGAAGCTTGCTGCATCCGGCTTGGGCCAGCCGCCGTCCTTGGCCTGAACCAGGACCGAAGCGATATTGGCGGTCTTCATGGCGTAGGCGTATTCGACATAGCCGATCGAACCGATCGTCTGGCGGACCAGTGCGGCCACGCCGTCATTCTTGGCGCCGCCGACGCCCGCCGGCCACTGCAGCGAATCGCTGGCGCCGACCTTGGACGACCATTCCGGGCTCTTCAGAGCCAGGTAGGAGGAGAAGAGGAAGGTGGTGCCAGAACCGTCCGAACGGTGAACGACGGTAATCGGCAGGGCCGGCAACTTCACGCCGGGGTTCAGCGCGGCCACTGCCGCGTCATTCCACTTGGTGACCTTGCCGAGATAAATGTCAGCCAGCACCGCGCCGGACAGCTTCAGCTGGCCCGAGGCGACGCCCGGCAGATTGACGATCGGCACGACACCGCCGATGACGGTCGGGAACTGATAGAGACCGGCTTCATCCAGCTTGTCCTTGGTCAGCGGCTTGTCGGTCGCGCCGAAATCGACCGTCTTGGCCTGAATCTGCTTTACGCCGCCGCCGGAACCGATGGCCTGGTAGTTCAGGGCATTGCCGGTAGACGCCTTGTAGGTCTCCGACCACTTGGCATAGAGCGGCGCCGGGAAGGTCGCACCTGCCCCGGAAATGGCCGCCGCATCCGCTGCGGGCGCGGGCGCCTTGTCCTTGCCGGCCGGCGAACAGGCCGCCACCGCCGTCATCAGAACGGCCGCCAGGGCCACCGAAAGCAACTTCTTCATGTCCATCTCCTTGAGAGCCGGAACGCGCCGACCGCATATGAGCGAGCCTCTATCCGCTTTTTATGACACTATTGTTACAGTCGTCCTGTCCGACGGTCCGGCCCATAATCGCCGGGCTGGTCCGGACAGGCCTCTCCTGTGCGTCTGTCATGAAATTGTCAAGGACGGGCGGTGCTGATGCACGAAGGCCGCCATGAAATTATATTGAGTCGGCGCGTAACCCACAGGCGGTTTTCTACGTATATTGAAGCAGAGAGCATGCTCCGAAAAAGTGGAAACCGGTTTTCGGGCCAAGCATGCGACCACTAAGAAATCTGGACCATGCTTCGTTTGCTTTAAAACGGAGCAGAGTCCAGAGACCGGAGTCAAAAGATGAACCGCCGCACTGTCCTGCTATCGATGGCCGCCCTCGGCATTGCCGGTACGGCCCGTGCCGAAGCCATAAAACCCCTGACGCTTTCTGACGCGGAATGGCAAAAGCGTCTGCCGCCCTTTGCCTACCAGGTGCTGCGCAAGGAAGCGACCGAGCGCCCCTTCTCCTCGCCGCTCAACGCCGAAAAACGAAAGGGCATCTTCGTGTGCCTCGGCTGCGACCTGCCCCTGTTCAGTTCCGACGCCAAGTTCGACAGCGGCACCGGCTGGCCCAGCTTCTTTCGCGCCCTGCCCGGCCATATAAAAACGAAGACGGACTACAAGCTCGTCTATCCGCGCACCGAATATCACTGCGCGCGCTGCGGCGGCCACCAGGGTCACCTGTTCGACGACGGCCCCAAGCCGACGGGCCTGCGTTACTGCAATAACGGCGTCGCTCTTAAATTCATCCCGGGATAAGCCTCATGCTGAAACGCACATTTTTTATTGCCGCGGCCGCGCTGAGCCTGGCCGCCATGGCTCCGGCGGCCCAGGCGGATACCGCCATATTTGCCGGTGGCTGCTTCTGGAGCACGCAAAAGGCATTCGACCAAGTCCCTGGCGTGACCGCGACGCGCGCCGGCTTCTACGGCGGCACGGTCAAGAACCCGGATTACATGCGGGTCGTGCGTGGCGGCACCGGGCATCTCGAATCCGTAGAGGTGACCTACGACCCGAAAAAGGTCAGCTACTCCACCCTGCTCGATACCTACTGGAAGCACACCGATCCTACCGACCCCAACGGTGTGATCTGCGACAAGGGACCAAGCTACGGAACCGCGATCTTTACCTTTTCGAATGCGCAATACGACACGGCCATGGCGTCGAAAGCCGGCATCCAGGCCTATCTGAAAAAGACCGTGGTGACAAAGATCGTCAAGGCGTCGACCGTCGCCCTGCCTTTCTATGCGGCCGAGGATTATCACCAGCACTACTGGCGCACGCATAAGTCCGAGTATGATCGCTATCACCTCGGCTGCGGCCGTGCGAAGGCTTTGAAGAAGCTCTGGGGTTAGAGCGATATGGCGAAACGGAGTTCGGCGTAGCCAAAAGTGTAAGCGGTTTTCGCCTTAAATATCGCGATAAAACAAAAACTTAGATCGGAATGGCGTTTCCACCTAAACCCGTTCCGATCTAGAAATCAACCCCAGCTTTCGACGGCCCCTGAACGGCGCGCGGCGACAGGGGCCGAAGCCACCGGGATTTCCGCGCGTGGCTTGCCGAACAGGTAGCCCTGGCCGTATTCGATCCCCAGCGCCTTGCACAGCTTGGCTGTTTCCTCGTCTTCGATCATCTCGGCAACGACGCTGCACTTCAGTTCCTTGCACAGCACGGACACCGAACGGATCAGGGCGCGCTGGCGCGGATTTTCCTTGGCTTCGCGCAGGAAGGGGCCGTCGATCTTGACGAAGTCGACGTCGAAGCGGCGCAGGTAGGCATAGGCTGCGGCGCCGGCGCCGAAGTCGTCCAGGCAGACGCTGAAGCCCGACTGGCGCAGCCACTTCAGGAACTTGCCGGCGGCTTCCAGGTCTTCGATGGCGCTCGACTCGGTCAGTTCGAACATCAGCAGCTTGGTCGTCATGCGGTAGGGCGCGAGTAACTGGCGGAGGTTGTTTCGAAACGCCTCGTCCTGGACCGACAGACCCGACAGGTTGACGGCGATGCTCACCGTCTTGTGCAGATTGATGGTCTCGATCGCCTTCTTGGTGACCGCCATGTCAAAGTCCTGGACCAGGCCCAGCTGTTCCGACATGCGAATGGTGTCAAACGGTTTGCGGCCGTCCTTGAAGCGCATCAGCGCTTCGTAGTGATGCACCTTGCGCGTCTCAAGGCTGACCACCGGCTGGTAGAAGAGCGTGAAATTGTTGTCGTCGATAAGGGTGCGGATCGAATCGAAGTGCTGGACGGTCTCGTCCATTGCTTCTTTCAGGCTTTCTTCCAGCGACGCCTTCGGCGGCTTGTTGTCGGGGTGACAAAAATTGGTCAGCGCATAGCTCAGGGCGCGGGCGATCGAGTCCTGGTCGAGATTGCCGGTGTTGAGCTCAAGGCTCATGACATTCGGGCGAATGTCGTCGATGCCCGCCGCCGTCATGACGCCCTGCAGGTCGCGCGTCAGCGATTCCGGCGTGGCGCTGTCGCCCTTTATCGGCGCCATATAGCTGAATTCTTCGTCCGACAGGCGCGCGGCGCCATTGCCGGCGAGCGATTGGGCGCGCAGAACGGAACCGATCTCGCCCAGCAGCTGGTCGGATTTGTCCTTCGGCAGGCTGTTGACCACGCCCGACAGGCCTTTCAGGCGGATGAGCTTCATTTCCCTGGGCGCATGACCATCCGGATGGTCCAGGGCGCGGCTCGTCATCTGCTCGAAATCTTCCCGACCCAGAAGCCCGGAAGCGTCACGGGGCTCATTGGTCACGACGACGGCGTCCGACAGGACCGTCAGGCTGACATAGACGGCATTATCGGCATTGGGCAGGTAACAGGCGCCCAGATTGACCAGGATCGACCGGTCGTCGGGCTGATCCAGGCGGATGCTGCATGGTTCGATGCGCCCGACCTTTCGAGCGCGGTCGAGCAGGCGCCGGGCAAAAGACTGGTCGGATGCCGCGAAAATCGAACAGATGTTTTTGCCCTTCAGCTCACCGATGTGGCTTAAGAGGGACTGCGTCGCGCCAATTGTCCGATGTATTCTGAAATCGGCACCGGCCTCGATGAGCAGGTCGGCTGCGGCAAGCGAGAAGGCAATGTAGCTGTCCCGCTGGCTTTTATAATCGTCCGCCAAAATCTATCCCCCGTTCTGGGTACGCCGGTCATATGTTTCATGATCCGTAAGAACGACGATACGCGTGAAGCCTTAAGAAATTGGATGCACACGGACAAAATCGTATAGACGCAAAAACGCGCCCGGCGGATACCGGACGCGTTTTTCGTGTTGCTGCGTTGGCTGAGTTAGCCGATGTCCAGCTTCATGTCCTGAAGCAGGGCGCGCAGATATTCGCGATTGATGCGGTCTTCGTCGACGGTCACCGGGCGCTGGACCGGGGCCTGGCTGCGCGGCGCATCGCGCATCGGGTCGTTGCCGGGAACGCGATTTACCGTCCGGGCCATGGGCGCCTGAACGACATCGGCGGTACGGGCCTTTGCCGGGGCGTCGACCCACTTGACCGGGATTTCGAACCAGAAGTTGGAGCCTTCGCCGATCCGCGAGACAACACCGATATGGCCGCCGAGCAGGTCTACGATCGCCTTGGCGATCGACAGGCCGAGGCCGCCGCCCGAGACGCGGTTACCGTTGATGTCTTCGGCATTGCCGCTGAACAGGCTGAGCGCCTGCTCGTCCGCCATGCCGATGCCGGTGTCGCGCACGGAGATACGCAGCCACTGGGCGTTGTCGACGACGACTTGCGAGGCCGTCACATTGATCAGGCCGCCCTTGGTGAACTTGCAGGCGTTCGACAGCAGGTTCTGCAGGATCTGACGCACGCGCATCGAGTCCATCTGGGCCCAGGAATTATCGAAATCGACGAAGTGGGCGTTCAGACGGGTCTGGTTGATCTGCGCCTGGGCGCCGAACTGGTTGACGACGTCGCGGACCAGCGACACGATGTTCGTCGCTTCTTCCGAGGTATGGGCGTGGCTGGTTTCGCGCACGCTTGGCGTGTCCAGCGTCGAGACTTCGAGCGTGTCCTTGACGACCGATTGCAGCGCCTTGGCCGACTTCATCAGGTTCTGCGTATAGGACGCGATGTCCGGGTTTTCGTGGCGCTGTTCATTGATCAGGCGCGCATAGCCCAGGATGTTGGTCAGAGGCGTCTTCAGCTCGTTGGTGATCTGCTCGAGGAAGGCGTTCTTGGCGTCGTTGATGTCTTCGGCAGCCAGGCGGGCGCGGATCAGTTCCTCGGCGTCATTGGCGCCTTCGGTGATGTCGCGGACACAGGCGCACAGGCGCAGCGGCTTGCCGTCGTCACCATATTCGACGCCGCCCTTGGTGCGGATGGTGCGGGTGACCTTGTCCTTGCGGCGCAGGATTTCGACGGTGAAATCGAAGTCTTCGCCGTAGTTCACCGCGCGCTGGAAGCGCTCGATGATGACGGCGCGGTCCTGCTCTTCGTAGATGTCGAGCTGGGTGGCGACGCGCGGCTTGTAAGATTTCGGCGTCAGGCCGTAGACGGCATAGAGGCCACGCGACCAGGTAATGTCGCGCGTCTTAAGATCGATCGACCAGTAGCCGATGCCGGTCATTTCCTGGGCCAGGTCGAAACGCGACTGCTGCGACTTGATCTCGGTGGCCAGGGTGTTGCGCTCAAGCGTCTTTTGCGCGAGCGCGATCGTCGTGGCCGAATTGTTGGCGAACTGGCGGAACAGGTTCAGCTTGTTGCCGGTGAAGTCATGGCGCGGCGTACGCTCGCACATGGCCAGGACACCCAGGACGACACCGTCGCTGACCAGGGGAATGTCGGCGTAAAAACGGATCTTCGGACCGCTGAGTACGGCGCTTTCCAGGAAGTAGCGCGCATCGGCTGTGGCGTCCGAAAGGATAAGGCTTTCACCCGGGATCAGTTTGCGCTGGCAGAAGCTCAGGTCGTCCAGCATGGCTTCGGAAGCGAAACCGACCGTGCCCTTCACGACCAGCTGGCTGCCTTCGTAAAGCTTGATCATCGCCATCGGTGCTTCGAACAGGCCGACGGCCAATTCGCAAATCGATTTCACGATACGGCCGAATTCGAGATCGCGGCCCGAACCTTGCGCCGGAGCAGCGTTTGCGGCGGTGTAAGACATATCTTCAGCGAGTTGCGACATGGGTAAACCTTTATGGATGATCCATAGTTAACCAAAAAGGTTTACCCATTTGTAAATGAAAAGCCGCCGTTCTTAACCAATCTTACTGTTATCGATCCGGTGATAATCTCAGCCGTCCAGCCAGGCGGCGAGGCCGTCCAGCGTCTGCAATCCATATTCCACAGCGCCGAAACCGATAACCTTTTGGCGACGTTCGGCACTGGGGTGGAGCTGGCGCATGGTCAGGACCGTCTTGCCGTCGGCCTGCTCATCGAAGGTCACCGTGACGCGGAACCGATCGGGATCTTCAGTATCCGGCGTGCCATAATCCATCACGATCCGCTCGTCCGGCACGATCTCCAGGAAGCGCATCAGGTTGGGGAAGCGTTGTTCCCGGCCTTCGAATATCCCCACCATGTCGAAGCGCCAGACTCCGCCCTCGCGGATATCAGCCTCATGGCTCTCGATACTGAGGCCCGCCGGACCATACCACTGTGCCAGTGCCTTCGGATCCATCCAGGCGGCAAAGACCTTGCTGCGCGAATGGTTGAGTAGCTTGACCAAAACGATTTCGCGGTCGAGCGACCAGTCATACAGATTACCCCTGGCCATGGCGCTCACCCTCTTCCGTTGTATCCAGATAGTCTTCCAGCCGGTTGAGCCTGTCGGCCCAGCTTCGACGTTCCGCCTGCATCCAGTCCGCCGCCTCATCGAAGCGCGATTTCATCAGCCGGCACCATCGGCTGCGCCCGCGCTTCTCGCTGGCGATCAGGCCACAGTCTTCCAGAACTTTAAGATGCTGGGCAAAGGACGGCAGGGCCATGTCGAAAGGCTCGGCCAGGACGGTGACCGGCACCTCGCCTTCGGCCAGACGCGACACCACCGCGCGCCGGGTCGGATCGCTGAGCGCATGAAAGGCAAGATCAAGCGGAGTCGAATGATGGGGCATGTGCATTGGTAAATCGCCGCGGGATTCCCGTCAAGAATAATAAGGCACTTGCCTTACTGTTTGGATGTGATAGTAAGCCATATACCTTAGTATCTTATCCATTCTCATAAGGAGGCTCCGATGGCAGTTCGCGTCGATCTCATGATTTCGCTGGACGGTTTCGCGACAACGACGGACCAGACACCCGAAAAGCCGTTCGGCGAAGACTGGGGCAGGCTTGTCGCCGCCTATGCCGCGACGAAGACCTTCCAGGAGCGCGTGTTCAAGGATACCAGCGGCAAGGGGACGACCGGTATCGATAACCGCTATGCGACGGAATATTTCGAAAATATCGGCGCGGAAATCATGGGCGCCGGCATGTTCGGCCTGCATAACTTCCCCGATGATCCGGACTGGAAAGGCTGGTGGGGAGACGAGCCGCCATTCGGCTGTCCGGTTTTCGTCCTGACGCACAGAGAAAAAGCTTCGATCCAAATGGCGGGCGGCACGACGTTCCACTTCCTCAGTGCGACCCCGGTGGAAGCGCTTCAGAAAGCTACGGCCGCCGCCAACGGCAAGGATGTCCGGATCGGCGGCGGCCCCACGGTCGTGCGCGACTTCCTCAAGGCGGGGCTTGTCGACCGCCTTCACGTTGCGATCACCCCCATCCTGCTCGGCCGCGGCATCCGCCTCTGGGATGACCTGCGCGGCCTGGAGTCGGGCTACTCGGTAAAGTCGGAAACGGCTGAGAGCGGCATCATCCACCTGACCTTCCGGCGCTGATTTAAGCTACCTTATCCCTGACGCCGTAATAGGTCATGAAGACGTCTATCGCGCGGTCGATATGCTTGTGCAGATCGACTGTGTCGATGCCCGAACAGATGCCGAGCAAACGCTTGAAGTGGATATCGCCGAAAAGCAGGCTCTTTAATATCTTTGTCGCTTCCGGAACGTCCGGCGCGTCGATCTGGCCACGGTCGCGCGCCGTTTCCAGCAGTGCCTGAAGACTGGCGCGGCCATTGGCCTCCATGGCTTCGTTGAACATGCGCGCCAGGCCCGGATTGCGGCGGCTCTCTTCGATCAGCAACTGGATGGTGCGCGTGCCCCAATCCGACATCACCACCCCGATCAGTTGCAACGACATCTCTTTCAACGCCTTGCGCAGATCGTCCGCGCCGATATGCGCCCGAAAGACCTGGCCCATGGCCTCGGATCGCTCACGGATCATGGCGCCGAACAGTTCCTCCTTCGAACTGAAATAGGCATAGAGCGTCGCCTTGGAGCCACCGAGCCGCGCCGAAATGGTTGCCATCGACGCGCCGGCATAGCCGAACTCATAAAACACATCGCGAGCCACCTGCAGGATACGCGCCCGGCGTTCATCGCGAAAATTACTGGTTTGGGTGTCCATAAATAATCTGTACCATACTGTACGTTTTTTGTTGACTGTGGGGACCATATAGCGCATATGAACCGAACTGTACAGTACGGTTCATTAAATGGTGTTCCAAAATCTGACAGGCGCGAAATTCTGCTATTCTTGTAGGACCTCCCTGGATGTTGCCCTCCCCCTCAGCACATCGCTTTGAAAAAATAAGTGCTCTGGCGCTCATAGTCGCCACGCTCGGCCTGGCCTCTTGCGCGGCCCTACCGCCCTCCACCACGCAAACCCCGATTGACGCTACCAGCCTGGCCAGCACCGAAACCCTCAAGGGTGAGACCGGCGCATGGCCGCAGACGCAGTGGTGGAAAGGGTTCAATGATCCGCAGCTCGACGCCTTGATCGATGAAGCCCTGGCCAATTCACCGGACATGAAGACGGCCCGCGCCCGCATTCAAAAAGCAACGGCCGTCTTTGATCAGGTCAAGGCCGTGCGTTCACCGACCCTGACGCTCAATGGCTCAATCGACGCCGCCAAGTCGTCGGTCAACATGGGCTTTCCTGACGCATTCAAGGCCTTCCTGCCGGACGGCTACTGGTACGCCGATCGTGTGACCCTCGACGCCAACTACGATCTCGATCTGTGGGGCAAGCACAAGGCCGCGTCGAAAGGCGCGCTGAGCCAGGCCCAGGCTGCGGCGCTCGACGCCGAAATGGCCCGCCAGAACCTGGCCGGCGCCATCAGTCGCGCCTATGTCGAACTGGATCGCCTTTATCAGGAACGTGACGACCTGACCGAAATCGGCCAGGGCGCCGACAAGCGCGTCGAACTGGTCCAGGCGCGTCTCGACCACAATCTCGACACCACCGACAACCTGCTTGATGCGCAGAACGACCAGGCCCAGGTCGCCCAGCGCCTGTCGGCGATCAACGGCGCCATTCGCATCCAGGGCAACCTGATCGCAGCCCTGATCGGGGCAGGTCCCGACCGCGCGCTGTCACTGACGCGTCCGCAACTGGCCCCGGCCGCGACCGACAGCCTGCCATCGGACGTTCGCCTCAACCTGCTGGGCCGCCGCCCCGATATCCAGGCGGCCCGCCTGCGCGTCGAAGCCGCCGGCCAGCAGATCAAGTATTACAAGGCCGATTTCTACCCGAACGTGAAGCTGAACGCCTATTTCGGCCTCCAGGCGCTCGGCAAGGACGGGCTCGGCCTCGACGCCCTGACCGCCAAGGGATCCGACATCGGCAGCATCGGCCCCGCCATCAGCGTGCCGCTGTTCAAGGGCGGCCAGCTGCGTGCGCAGTACCGCTCGACCGAAGCCGACTATAACGACGCCGTCGCGACCTACGACAAGATCCTGACCGAAGCCCTGCACGACGTCGCCGACGCCGCCGCCGGTATGCAGTCGACCGCTGACCAGTTGCGTCAGGCTCACGCCCGCGTAGCGACAGCAAAAGGCACGTACGACAACTCAAAGGCGCGGCAGGCGCGGGGCCTCGACACGACCATCGACGTGTTGCGCGCGCACTCCCTGCTGCTGTCGGCCGAGCTCGAGGAAAACAACCTCAAGGCCCAGGCCTATAACGACCGTATCCGCTTCATCGCCGCGCTGGGCGGCGGTTTCCAATCGAATTAATCTGTAAGGCACACACCCATGGCCGACGATTCCTCCCCCAAGCTCGACAAGTCCACCGAGCAATCCGCCCCCGCAGGCGCCCCTGTCGCCGCATCCAAGTCCGCCGGCAATCCGCGCCGCCGCCAGCTGTTCATGATCTTCGGCGGTGTTGTCGCCCTGGCCGCCGCGGCCTTCGGCGTCTACCACGTCATCGAAGGCGGCAAGGCGGTCGAAACCGACAACGCCTATGTCGAAGCCTCCTCCGCCGCGGTGACGCCTTTGGTATCCGCGCCGGTAAAAGAAGCCAATATCAACGACACCAAGATCGTCAAACAGGGCGATGTGCTGGTCGTGCTCGACGACACCGACGCCCGCCTGGCCCTTGCCCAGGCCGAAGCCCAGCTTGAACAGGTCAGGCGTCAGGTCCAGGGCTACTATTCGACCGACGCCACCCTGGCTGCCCAGACCGCCGCCGCACAGTCGCAGGTCGTGTCGGCCCAGGCCGCTGTCGACCAGGCCCAGAAGGCCTATGACGACCGCCGCAACCTGGCGGCAATCGGCGCCGTCGCCGGCGAGGACCTGACCAACGCCAAGACGACGCTCGACCGCGCTGTCGCCGCTCTCAACGCCACCAGGGCTCAGGCGACGGCCGCGCAAGGCCAGCGCGCCACCAATGCCGCCTTGATCTCAGGCGGCGACATCGACAGCAATCCCCAGGTCAAGCTGGCCCAGGCCCGTGTCGATCAGGCGAAGCTTGATCTCGACCGCACCGTCATCCGCGCCCCGATCTCGGGTGTCGTCGCCAAGAATACGGTCGAGGTTGGCCAACGCGTCCAGGTCGGCACCCCCCTGATGACCATCGTGCCGATCGACAACGCCTATGTGAATGCCAACTTCAAGGAAGTTCAGCTGAAGAAGGTCACGATCGGCCAGCCGGTCGAACTGACTTCGGACCTCTATGGTTCGGCGGTCAAGTATCACGGCAAGGTCGCGGGTCTCAGCGGCGGCACGGGCTCGGCCTTTGCCATCATCCCGGCGCAGAACGCCACCGGCAACTGGATCAAGGTTGTCCAGCGCCTGCCGGTTCGCGTCGCGCTCGACCCGAAGGAACTGAAGGCGCATCCGTTGCGTGTCGGCATGAGCATGAAGGCCAAGATCGACATCAGCGGTAATCGCTAAGCGAACCTGTCCCCGCCACCGCGGTCCGAAGGACGTGGTGGCGAGACCATATCAAGTCTCCAATGAAGGACCTGGCCCATGTCCGGCGCCACGACCACGGCAGGCAACCTGCCCGCTTCCGAACCCAAGCCGTTGACCGGCATAGCGCTGTGGGCGTGCGGCATCCTGCTGGCACTTGCCAACTTCGTCGCCATTCTCGACGTCTCGATCGCCAACGTCTCGGTGCCCAACATCGCCGGAGCTTTAGGTGTCTCGACCTCGCAAGGCACCTGGGTCATCACCTCCTACGCCGTCGCCGAAGCCATCGCCGTGCCGCTGACCGGCTGGCTGGCAGCGCGTTTCGGCACGGTGCGCGTCTTTTCCACCGCCCTGATCGGCTTTGGCTTTACGTCGCTGATGTGCGGCCTGGCCCCCAACCTCGATGTCCTGATCCTGGGCCGCATCCTGCAAGGCCTGTGCGGCGGCCCGCTGATGCCGCTGGCCCAGACCCTGCTTCTGACCATCTTCCCGCCGAAGCTGCGCCCCGCCGCCATGTCAATCTGGGCCATCACCACCTTGGTCGCGCCCGTTGCCGGACCGGTGCTCGGCGGCACGCTGTGCGACAATTTCGGCTGGGGCTCGATCTTCCTGGTCAATATCCCGATCGCCATCGGGGCCGGCTTCCTGGTCTGGCGCATGCTGTCGCGTTATGAAACCAAGACCATCAAGGCCCGTATCGACTTTATCGGCCTGGCTTTGCTGGTCCTGTGGGTCGGTGCGCTGCAACTGATGCTCGACCTCGGCAAGGAAAACGAAAGGTTCTCGTCGCCGCTGATCGTCTGCCTGGCCCTGGCGGATGCAGTGGGCGCGACATTCTGCCTGGCGGCGGTAGTGTTCGGCCCGGTGCTGTTCGTCTCGCTGGTGCTGCTCTCGTTCCGCAATCCGACGCGGGGCCATCC
>CAMLLA010000023.1 GCA_946480525.1 uncultured Asticcacaulis sp.
ACTCGTCCGCATTCGGCAGATCCGTAAAGGGCAGGCCCAGTTCGGAAACGTGGCCGCGCAGGCGCTTCCACTTGCTGCGATCGGGTGGCGCGGAAACATCACTAAGCTCGACAAAGCTGGCGGCGCGCAATCCGCCTTCGAACCCGGTGACGATCATCGACCGGTCTTCGAAAACGACGGGCGGCAGATGCCGTGGCCAGTTCGGCGCGGCAGATTGCCAAGAAGATTGAATGTGGTAACCGCGCTCGGCGATGATCGGGATATTGACGCCGAAGGGCTCCAGCAAGGCTTTCGACCAGACGCCGGCCGCGACCACGACCTTCCGGGCCGTTGCCGCGTCACCGGTACTCAGCTGGACCTGTGCGGGATTGCCGTCCACTATATTCGTAACGTCCGCGGTGATCACCACGCCACCGCGGGCGACAAAGGCCATTTCGAGGGTATCCAGCAGGCGGCGGTTGTCGGTGATCTGGCCGGTGTTTTCAAAGCGGATCGCACCCGCGATCGCTGCGTCGGTTATAGCCGACAGTTCGCGCAGTTCGCCTTCCGTCGCATCGTGAAAGGTCGCGGTCCCGGTATCGGCCGCCGCCCAAGCCGCCCTTCCCTTGCGCGCACTCTCCGGCGTCTCCCATGCTATATAGTGTCCGTCGGTGCGCAAAAGGTCGGCGGACCCGAGATCAGCCAACCGTCTTTGCCACGCTGGCATGGCCTGGGCGATCAGTCCGGACAGTGCCGCCTTGCCGGCTTGGAATTGCGCAGGCCGCGCCGCCTGCATCAGGCGCAATGAAAACGGCAACCAGTGATTGACGGCATTGAGCGGCAGGGACAGGGCGCCTTTCGGATAAAGCCGTCCCGGGGCGGAGCGAATCATCGCCACCGACGCCAGGGGTTCGACCTGTTCGATGGCGATATGGCCGGCATTGCCGTAGCTGGCGGACGTACGGTTGCGCTCGCGCTCGATCAATGTGATCGTCTGTCCCTGTGCCTGAAGAGATAAGGCGATATTCAGCCCTACCACCCCTCCACCGACCACAATTACGTCCATACCTTAATCATCCTTGTTGCACAGCATTATCGCATATAGTATACCGTATAACCTGTATACGGGTTCATGGAGCATTTTTATGAGAATCGACTGGCGCGGCGTTTTTCCGGCGGTAACCACGCAGTTCAAGGAAGATCTTTCGATCGACTACGCGGACACCCAACGTGTCGTTGATGACCTCATTCGTGATGGCGTGACGGGCATTATTGCCATGGGCACCTGCGGCGAAAACAACTCTTTGACCGCCGATGAAAAGCGTACCCTGCTCAAGGCCATTGTCGAAGTCGTCGCCGGCCGCGTGCCGGTTGTTACCGGC
Organism: uncultured Asticcacaulis sp.; assembly: GCA_946480525.1. Next base: position 1,362 of record CAMLLA010000023.1, read on the forward strand.
GTGTCCGAGCTGACCACGCCGCTTGCCTGTGCCTGGGCCAGGGACGCCGAGGCGCTGGGCGCCAACGGCCTGATGCTGTTGCCTGCCATGGTCTATGTTCCCCGCACCGAAGAGCTGATCGCGCACTTCACTGGGGTCGCCGAAGCGACCAGCCTGCCGATCATGCTTTATAATAACCCGACCGCCTATCGCGTGGCCATCACCAATGAGGTGCTGGAAGCGCTTAAGCCCGTCAAGAACATCGTCGCCGTCAAGGAATCGACGCCGGATACGCGCCGCTTCACCGACATGTATAATGCCTTCGGTGACCGCTACGTCCTGTTCGCCGGTCTCGACGACGTCGCCTTCGAAGGCCTGCTGCTGGGCGCACAAGGCTGGGTCTCGGGCCTGACTTCGGCCTTCCCGCACGAAAGCGTCATGCTGGTCAAGGCGCTGGAAGCCGGCGACATCGACATGGCCCGCGAAATCTATCGCTGGTTCCTGCCGCTGCTGCACCTCGACGCCGAACACGACCTGGTCCAGTCGATCAAGCTGGCCGAGCAGATCATGGGCCGCGGTTCGGAACGCGTCCGGATGCCGCGCATGCCGCTGACGGGTGCGCGCCGTGCCGAAGTCACCGCCATGGTCGAAAAGGCAGCGGCTTCCCGCCCGAGCCTGAAGATCGTAAAAGCGGCTTAATAAGCTCCTACTTCCTCCGAGTCTGCATATGCGCCATACCTTCTTTGCCATCGATGGCCATACCGCGGGCAACCCGGTCCGCCTCGTCGCGGGGGGCGCTCCGCTCCTCAAGGGCAATTCCATGTCCGAGCGCCGTCAGGATTTTCTGACGCGTTTCGACTGGATCCGCACCGGCTTGTGCTTTGAGCCGCGCGGACACGACATGATGTCCGGCGGCTTTCTGTATCCGCCGACGCGCGAAGATACTGACGCCGGCATCCTGTTTATCGAGACCTCGGGCTGCCTGCCGATGTGCGGTCACGGCACGATCGGCATTGTCACCTTTGCGCTGGAAAACGGTCTGATCACGCCGCGTACACCGGGAAGCCTCAAGCTGGAGGTTCCCGCCGGCGTCATCGACATTGAATACAAGACCAACGGCCCCAAGGTCACATCGATCAAGATCACAAATGTCCCAGCCTATCTGGCCAGGACGGGCATTGAGATTGATGTGCCGGACTTCGGCCCTCTGAGCGTCGATGTCTCTTATGGCGGCAACTACTATGCCATCGTCGAGCCTCAAGGCGCATATACCGGCCTCGACGACCTGGGCGCGGCGCGAATCATCGAACTCAGCCGCACCGTGCGCGAGTTGGTGCGCGCCGCCTATGAGCCCGTCCACCCGATGGATGCGACCATTCGCGGCGTCAGCCACGTCCTGTGGGCCGACAAGCCCAAGGGCGACGGCGCCGACGGCCGCAACGCCGTCTTTTACGGCGAACGCGCCATCGACCGTTCACCCTGCGGCACCGGCACCTCGGCGCGAATCGCCCACCTGCACGCCACCGGCCGCCTGAAGGTCGGCGAAAGCTTCGTGCACGAAAGCTATATCTGCAGCCGGTTTATCGGCAAGGTCGAAGCGGAAACGAAACTGGGTGACCAGACGGCGATCATCCCGTCGATCGAAGGCAGCGCCATCTCGACCGGTTTCAACACGATCTGGATCGACCGCGAAGATACCTTCTGGCAGGGCTTCCAGGTCCTCTGAACGCTTTGATTTCTGCCATCTGCGCGTCAGAAATGTCGCATTCAACGAAAATTCATATATCTGTATACAATATAATCAGTTGAATAATATTGTAACGCGTACCAATCGGTGCAGACTGCACAGATGAATCGAGGCCGATAACGCATGGCTATAGTCGTACAAACCCTGTCCGAGCAAATTTATGCCTTGATCCGCGACCGGATCATTTCAGGTGACCTGCCGGCGGACACCGCTATCCGTCAGGACGCCCTGGCCGCCGAACTGGGCGTCAGCAAGATCCCGCTGCGCGAGGCCTTTGCCCGCCTGGAGCAGGACGGCCTGCTCTTCTACATCACCAATCGCGGCTTCTTCGTGCGTTCGCTATCGGCGGACGAGGTCGAGGAAGTCTATGCGCTGCGCCTGAAGATCGAGCCGGAGGCCGTGGGCGCCGCATCGAAGAAGGCGACGGACGCCGACAAGAAGGTGGCGCACAATGCTCTCCTGGCATTGGAAGACGCCGCGGGCTCGGACCGCACGAAGGTCGGCAAGATGAACCGCAATTTCCACATGGCTCTGGTGCGCCCGATCCAGCGCCAGGTCACCATCCAGGTCGTCGAGCGTCTGAACCTGATTTCCGAGCGATACGTCGGCAAGCATCTGGAACCCGCCGGCCGTGACAGCCGCGCCCAGCAGGAACACACCGCCATGTTTGAGGCCTGGGCAGCGGGACAGGCCAAGGTCGTCGAAGGCATGATGTACGATCACATCGCCTCGACTCTGGAAGACCTGCGCAAGCAGTTCGAGCTGGAGAAGAGCTCGGTGGCGTAAGGCTGGCCGACATCAGATGCGACAAAGGCTGCGATCGCTCCGCAGGTTTTTTTGTTTGTGTTGAAGGCCCCCTTCCGTCAGCTTCGTTTTCGCTGGCGCCAAACCCGCGTAAACGGGAAGGACAAAAGGTGAGTAATCCCCCTCCCTTCCTTCCCCTTTTAAGGGGAAGGAAGGGAGGGGAAATCCGTCAGTTACCCTTTCGCAAACGGCTATTCCAGCGGCCATAGGCGAAGTAGACGACCAGGCCGATACACATCCAGATCAGGGTGAAGATCTGGCTCTGGCCCGGCAGACTGGAGAAGATGAAGGCGCAGCCGCCGATGGTGATCAGGCCGACCACCCAGTGCAACGGCACCTTGAAGCTGCGCACCGCGTCAGGCAGTTTCTTGCGCAATATGATCATCGACAATGCGACGGCGATAAAGGCGATCAGCGTGCCCGCGTTCGACAGCTCGGCGATCTTTTTCAGCGGTACGAAGCCCGCGCCGAGCGCGACGACGATACCAGTGATCAGCGTGATCAGCGCCGGCGACCCCTTGCTGTTGACGGCAGCGACCGCCTTGGGCAGCAGGCCATCGCGCGCCATGACGAAGAAGATGCGGCTTTGACCGTACATCATGACGAGGATGACCGACGGCAGGGCGACGATGGCCGCGCCGCCGACCAGGGTCGCGACCAAAGGCTGGCCCAGTGTGCGCAGCACGTGCGGCAAGGGTTCACCCGAAGACGAGATGTCCTGATAGCCGACCGCGCCGATGGCAACGGCCGCCACCAGCATATAGATCAGGGTCGAGACGCCCATCGAGCCCAGGATGCCGATGGTCAGGTCGCGGCCGGGATCCTTGGCTTCTTCCGCAGAGGTCGATACGGCGTCAAAGCCGAAGAAGGCAAAGAAGACGATGGCGGCGGCCGCCATGACACCGAATTTTTCGCCGCCGATCTCCTGCGCCATGAAACCGAACGGCATGAACGGATCGTAATTGCCGCCCTGAATGGCAGGGAAGCCGATGACAATGAACGCCCCGAGTGCCACGATCTTGATGATGACCAGGAGAATGTTGAGCGTGGCGCTTTCACGCGCGCCGATCAACAGCAGACCCATGACGGCCAGCGATACCAGCACAGCCGGCAGGTTGACGAGGCCGCCGGCATAGGGTCCGGCCAGCAGGGCCGCCGGCAGCTTCAGGCCGGCTGCTTCTTCCAGGAATCCGACCAGGTGGGCCGACCAGCCGACCGCGACGGTCGAACAGGCCAGCGAATATTCGAGGATCAGCGCCCAGCCGACGACCCAGGCGACGATCTCGCCCATGCTGGAATAGCTGTAGGTATAGGCCGAACCCGCCGTCGGGATCAGGGTCGACATCTCAGTGTAGCACAGGGCCGCACAGGCGCAGACCAGTCCGCACAGGGCAAACGAGACGATGACACCCGGTCCGGCAAGACCTGCGCCGACGCCCGTCAGGGTGTAGATGCCTGTGCCGATAATGCCGCCGATGCCCAGCGCCATCAGGTGCGGCCAGCTCAGGGTTTTCGCCAGGGCCTTGCCGTCTTCTTCAGCGCGCTGCAAGGGCTTTAAGGGTCCGAACAATCCCATGGGGTTCCTTTGTCTATTATCTTTGTGGGGTGAAGGTGAACGAAAAAAGGACCGCAGCCAAGCCGCGATCCTCAAATTGGTTTCATTTATACGTTAGTTCCACCGACGTGGCGGCCGCGCCGAGCGGGATGGCATAGCCGCCGCGTGGTCCGGCCTGGATTGCCTTCGGCGCGTAAGCCCTGCCGTCCTTGGTCGTGACCTCGACATCGAGGAAGGCTTCGGGCGTGGTCGCCGTGGCCGGCGCGAGCTTAAGCGTGACCTTGCCGGTAGACGGGCTGTAGCTGACAGTCTCAATCTTTCCCGCCTTGAGTGTCAGCCACAGCCCGGCCGGTGCGACAAAGACGCGACTGCGGGCGCTGTCTTTCGGCGCAAGGGTGATGGTGCCGGGTGTTTCCGTGACCACGCCGCCCATGCCGACCCAGCCGAAGGTCGGGTGATCGACCAGATAGGACCCAGCGGCGACCGCATGGCCGAAGAAGCTCATGCCGTAATCGCCGTTCATGCCGTCAAACCTCATCATGTCCGGGAAGGAGTGGAAGGCGGCCGAGCCGAAGCCCTGATCGTCGATATTGGTCAGCGAACCCATCAGGCCGCCGTAAGCCACGCGCAGCAGGTGGAAGTCCCGAGGGTTGGCGCGATAGGCGTCGAACAAGGGGACGGCGTTGAGTGACGAACCATAGTGGTGCAGCTGGCGTTCGATGCGCGACGTCTTGCCGGCATAGAGGAAGTCCCAGAAACGGCGCGCCGAACCGTTATAGCCCCAGTGCGGCACGGTCGGGTCGTAGGCCAGGATGACTTCACGCGTCGAATCCGCCGCCTTCTGGTCGCCGAAATAGCGCGCCCACATATAGACTTCGGCCTGGCCGGTGGAATCCCACGGCATTTCCGAGCCGAACGGATATTTCAGCGTCGCCCAGTGATCGGCGCGTGTCTTCATCAGCGCCTCGACTTCGTTGGCCAGATCGCTCATGCCTTCGCGCTTCAAATCATCGAGGATGTAGACGAAGACATCGCCTTCCATCTGGCCGAATTGCGTATAGTACGGCGCCTTGGCCATCATCGCCTTGGTCGTTTCTCCCGCGCGCGTCAGATAGGTCTGCCAGCTTTCGACCTTGGTCAGGCCGGTATGATAGCGGCCGAGGCGATAGAGCGTCCACCAGGCGGCGGCCGGATGCGGATAGTTGTAGGAGCGGCCAAGATCGGCGGCGCCCTTGCGGTCCCACGCCGACCACACCTTCCAGTTCAGCGCCGGGTCGTAAGTACCTTCGGGCATGGTGGGGTCATAGAACATGACCGACTTGCGCACACCGTATTTGTCGTCGCCTTCGGACACCTGGATATCGCCCCACAGGGTTTCCGAGGCAAAGCGCTCGAACTTGGCGACTTCTTCCGGCGTCGGATTGTCGAGCTGCTTCATGATGGTGGCCAGCCACGAGCCAGCGCCGCCTTCATCGCTCAGGCCTGAAATCCAGACGCGGTTGTCCTGGGTGATGATCTGGTTCTTGTCGCGGTCATAACCCATGATCGACGGGCTGCGGCCGAACGGGTCCTTGGGGTTTTCGTACCACTGCTCGGTCGTCAGGAATCGGCCCATGTCGGCGACCTTCTCGGCCTCCGGCTTGGTGACGAGATAATGGATAGTCTGGCGCGAATTGTCGGCATAGGTCAGCGTCACACGGACGCGGCCCGCCGTCTTGCCGGTGACGGTATATTTCAGCCAGCCGTCCTTGCCCTTGACGGGGGCGGAGATGTCGAGTGCCCCTTCGGGGGATTGCGCGACGGCCTTGACCGCCAGCCTGCTTTTCAGGAACAGCGAGGCCGGCATATCGGTCGGCACGATATAGCCCGGAAGGCCCACCGCGACCGGCCGGTCATTCTTGGTCAGCGTGGTCTCGATCTCGCGGATCGATGGCGCCAGCACGAAGCGGAAGGCGTAGGTCTGTGTCGCGCCCGGCTTGACGGTAATGGTGGAGGTCTCGTTCCATTGCTCGGCGTTCTTCCACTCTTCGGCAAAGCCGTTGGAAGCGACCATCCAGCTGTAGAACCCTTCGAACGTCATGTTGCGCGGTTCGGGATCGTTGTAGATCTTCAGCGCCTTGTCCGGCGTGCGCTCATTCAGGATCGGCTTATAGAGTTCAAACTTCGCCGACTGCGTATCCGGCAGGACCAGAAGCGATGGTCCGCGGCCATTCAGGCGGTTGACCTGAAGGTAGCCGGCGTCGAGGCCGACATAGGGGTCATAGAAGGAGGCGACATCGTGCGCCTCCTCAAGATGACGGCCGGTGATAATGTTGTCGAAGACCATCGGCACGCCGAAGCCGCCGATTTCGACGGCGGTCTTGCCCGGATTGGTGACGGTGAAGCGCAAGACCAACTGGCCCTTGTCCACGGCCCAGGTGCGCACGACCTTCAGCGGCAGGTTGCCGGCAAAGGCCTTGGTGATGTCGGCCGAAGCGATGACCCCTGCGCCGGTGCGCAACGGCGTGATCGCGCCGCGCTTATAGGCGGTCGAATAGTCCTGCCACGCGGTTTCACCGGCCAGACGGACGCGCAGATCCAGGTCGCCCAGACGGTAATAGCCGTCACCGGTCCGCTGAGTGAAACGATTGGACGGCAGGTAGTCGAACCCGCCCTGCCCCTTTGGTTTCAGCGCCACCAGGGTCTGGGAGGTGGTCTGGAATGAGCCAGTGAAATCCCTGGTCTCGAACAGCGTCGTCTGGGCTTCGGGCGTATTCCACGGCAAGGCCGACGCCGACGCCGACTGCGCCAGGGCCGGCATGCTCACCCCGGCGGACGCGACCATCAGGGCGGCAAGGAGGGGAGTGAAAACACGAACGGCGGACGTCATATCGGTTGCTCCTTCGGCCCGCGGGTTCGGTCCGAAATAAAAAAGCGCCCGTCATGCCAGGACTAGACATGCACGACGGACGCCCAAGTTTATCCCGTCCAAGACATACCGCCGCAGGGAGTTGCAAAACGGAACACTGGCAAGGGTCGAAGATCCGAAGATCAGGAATAAGCGAAACCAATGCGTACGCGCGGGTGAAGACCTTCAAAACGCAGTCCGACAGCAGGGGGATTATTCTGCTGTTTTGCGTTACCGGCGCTCCACCCGCGAAACACTTAAGCCTAAACTTGACGACCCCGGAGGAGTATCGACACGTCTATCAGAACCACGCCCCCTCCCTTCCGTCAAGTATATATTATACTATTTTGTGACAGAGTGCACTTAGCGCTTCTTTTTCAAAGGCTTGGCCTTTGGCACAATCTTCACCGTGGCCCCGCCAGACGGCGCCAGACGCAAGGACAGGGTGGCACCGCGCGCTGTCACCTGCGCGGTGCGATCAAGCGTCGTCGGTGTCGCGCCATCCTGCCAGACGGTCGCGTCGTATTGGCCGTCGCCGAGGAAGCTCAAAGGCACCTCGATCGTCCGGCCGGTCTCATTGGTCATGGCGCCGATATACCAGGCATCGCCCTTGCGCCGAGCGGTAACAATATACTCGCCGATATCACCGGCGATGACCCGCGTTTCGTCCCACGTGGTCGGCACATCGCGGATAAAATCGGCGCCGTCTTCCCAGGAGCCATCGACCTTTTTGTAGGCTTGCGGCGCGTCCGAGACCATGACCAGCGGGCTGTCATAGACGATATACATGGCGATGGCCTGACCGCGCGTCGTCATGGTCAGCGGACGATTCTCATGGATTTGAAACGTCTCGGGCGTGCGGTTGGCAAAGCCGCCCGGCGTATAGTCGATTGGACCCAGGATCATGCGGGTATAGGGCAGCGTCACGTTGTGGCGCGCCGTGATCCGCGTCGTCCACTTGTTGTATTCCGCGCCCAGCACGCCTTCCTGGGTGATGTAGTTGGGCCAGGTGCGCACCAGGCCGTTGGGCGCATAGGCGCCGTGCAGATCGACCAGCAGTTTATGGTCGGCGGCCTTGGACAACACCTTATGGAAATAGTCGACCATGTCCTGGTCCGAGCGGTCCATGAAGTCGATCTTGACGCCGGCAATGCCCCACGTCTCGTAAGCCGCGAAGGCCTCGTCCATCTGCCAGTCGAGCTGCTCCCACTGCAGCCAGATCATGACCCGGACATTGCGCTCCTTGGCGTATTTGAGGATGGCTGGCATATCGACGGCCGCGATCGGCTTGGTGACATCGGAGCCTTTGCGTGGCCGCGTCGATGAGCCGGTGTACCAGCCTTCGTCGATCAGTATGTAGTCGAGCCCCATCTCCCTGGCGAAATCGACATAGGCCTTATAGGTTTCGGTATTGATGCCGGGCTTGGGCACAGGCGCATTGAAGCCGTTCCACCAGTCCCAGGCGCTCTTGCCGCCCTTGATCCACGATGTGTCCCTGATCTGCGACGGCTCACCCAGGGTCGCGACCAGGTTGGATTCGACCAGCTGGCGGGGGCTGTCGGCCAGCATGACGACGCGCCAAGGCGTGCGGAACTCAGTCCCGGTCTGGGTAATCTTTGCCACGTAAGGCTTGATCGAATCGCTGTCGAGGCGCGGCGGCAGCTTGATCGCGACGCCCAAGCCGTTGTCGCCCTTGCGCGTATAGAAGGTCGCCGGATAGTTTTTGACGTCGGATTCGGCCAGGGCGAAAGCCGTCTCTTTCACACCCGTCTTGCACACCAGCGGCGAGTCGAGGAGGTAGTGGTCGCGGATCAGCGACGACTTGACCGGATCGAACTCGCCTTCGTGGGCATTGTGGTACTTGCCGATATTCAGACCCCAGCAGTCATAGTCCCTGGCGAAGGAGAACTCGGTCTTTTCGCCGTAGATGCCGAAGGTTTCAAATCCAGGCTGGTTCGGCAGCACATAGCGCAGCGCCACGCCATTGTCATAGGCGCGCACGACCAGGCCGATGGTCCGGCCCCCTTCCTTTTCGCGGAAGGTCAGCGTGGTTTCTGTATAGACGTCGGGCGTGGTCTTCGCCTTACCGAGTACGATGGCATAGGTCTCATTGACCGTGCGGGTCTTCGCATCGACGACCCAAAAGCCCTTGGCGCCAAAGCCTGTCACATCGGTGCGGAGTCCGGTCGCCGATGGCGCGATCACTGCCAACCCATCGCGCGTCACCGACCACGCCGGCAGGTCCGTGCCCGACTGATCGAGCGTTACGACGTTGCGGCCATCTGGCGAAGTCACCGTCCAGGTTTCGGCCGAAGCCGTACCGGCAGCCATCAGGAACAGGAGGGGGATCATGGAGCGGGACATGCGAACCTTTTGGGATGGACGAACGGATAAATATGGATACTGTATACGATATGACGGTGTAAAGGAGGATCGCGATGCGCGCTCTCATGACGGCTACCCTGATCGGTGGATGGGCTTTGACGCAGGCGGCAATGGCTGCGCCGCCCGAGGGCGCATACATCTTCGACACCTCTCCGAAATTTCCTGACTTTACCCGCGTCGTCATAACGGAAAAGGGCGGCAAGCTTACCGGCACCCTTACCTCGCGCTGGTATGGCGACCTGCCCATGAAGGAGCTGCGCGCCGATGGCGATAAGCTGATCTTCCAGATCTATAACGGCAATCCGCGCGTGAAGATGTCGGACATCGTCATCGTGCCCGAAGGCAAAAGCCTGCGCATGACCGGCAAGATCTGGTACCAGGACTTCGACATCACCGCGCGCAAGGGCACCAGGGCCGAGATCAAGGCGCTCGACTTTCCGACCTACCCCCTGCCCCCCTATCGCGTCGTGCCGCAGAAGAACCTGGCCGCCACGCCGCCCATGGGCTGGAATTCATGGAACAAGTTCGCCACCGCCATCGACGACAAGACGGTGCGTGAGATCGCCGACGCCATGGTCAGCTCGGGCCTGCGCGACGCCGGCTATGTCTACGTCAATATCGACGACGGCTGGCAGGGCCAGCGCGATGCACACGGCGTGCTGCAACCGAATGAGAAGTTTCCGGACATGAAGGCCCTGGCGGATTATGTCCATTCAAAAGGCCTGAAGATCGGCATCTACAGTTCGCAGGGGCCGAAGTCGTGCGGCGGCTTTGAGGGCTCCTACGGTCACGTCGAACAGGACGCGAAGACCTGGGCGGCCTGGGGCATCGACTATCTGAAGTACGATCTGTGCTCAGGCGAGGCCTTCTACAACACCAAGGAAACGGTCTACGCCACCTATCAGCAGATGGGCGAGGCCCTGGCCGCCACGGGCCGCGACATCGTCTACAGCCTGTGCCAATACGGCCGATTTGACGTTGGGTCGTGGGGCCGCGATGTCGGCGGCCACCTGTGGCGCACAACCGGCGATATCGAAGACACCTATGCCCGCATGTCGTGGATCGGCTTCGACGCCAATGGCAAGCCGAACCATACTGGCCCCAATGGCTGGAACGATCCGGACATGCTGGAAGTCGGCAATGGCGGCATGACGCATGATGAGTATAAGACGCACATGTCGCTGTGGGCGCTGATGGCGGCGCCGCTGCTGCTCGGCAACGACCTGCGCAGCATGACGCCTGAGACGGTGGCGTTGCTGACCAATCGCGACGTCATTGCTGTCGATCAGGATGTGGCGGGCATTCAGGGCCTGCCGGTCAAGAAGGACGGCACGACGGAAATTTGGTCGAAGAAGCTGAGCGACGGTGGAACGGCGGTCGGTTTCTTCAATCGCGCCGACAAGCCGGTGACGATCAAGGGCGCATGGAACGATATCGGCCTGTCTGGCGCATCAAACGTTCGCGACCTGTGGGCGCATAGCGATGCCGCAGCGGGCGCGGTATACAGCTACGAAGTCCCCGCCCACGGCGCTGTGCTGGTCAAGGTGCAGTAAGGCCCCCTTCCGTCATTTGCTTCGCAAATGCCACCTTCCCCGTAAACGGGGAAGGAAAAGGAAATATGACATCACGTTCGCAAGTCTTTGACATTTTAGTAAAATTATCGAAACATGCTACATTTTTTCCTTCCCCGTTCACGGGGAAGGTGGACGCGAAGCGGACGGAAGGGGGACCTTCCGTCGCTAAACGAACGCTCCGCTTCTACGGCTTCGCGTCGATCAGGTTCGTGACGAAGTAGCTGGTCAGCTTGTTCCAGTAATAGGGCTGCATCACCGCGTGATTGGTGTTGGGCAGGATAACCAGTTCGTGCGGCTTGCCGGCCTTGACCAGGGCGGCGGACAGACGCAGCGATGCCACGACCGGCACATTATCGTCGATATCGCCGTGGATCAGCATCAGCTTGCCTTTAAGGTTGCCGGCGACCGAGTTGTTGGAGTTGCGTTCCCACGTCGCGTCGTCGGCGATACCCATGGACACTTCCGGCCACCACGCCTTATCTAAACGCAGGTCGTGATTGCCGCTCGATGCCACGCCGACCTTGTAAAAATCCGGGCGGCGCAGGACGAAGCGCGCCGTATCGTAGCCGCCGGCCGAACCGCCATAGACGCCGACGCGATCGAGATCGAAATAGGGGTATTTCGCCTTCATCGCCTTCAGAACGTGGATGTGGTCGTCGAGCCCGACCTCGCCCAGGTTCTGATAGGCCGGCAGGCGGAAGGCCTTGCCGCGCTGGGATGTGCCGCGGCCATCGATAGTGACGACGATGGCGCCCCACTGCGCCAGGCCATTGAGGCCCGCGACCATGTTGTCTTCATAAGACTCGCCGAAGCGGTGCGTCGTCGGGCCGGTATAGACGTTCTCGATCACCGCATAAGACTTCGACGGATCGAAATTGGCCGGGCGGTGGATCATGCCGTACAGCCTGGTCTTGCCATCGTCCGCCAGGGTCTCGAACGGTTCGGGGATAGTGAAACCAGAGGCCAGCAGGGCCGACGGATCGGCACGGCCCAGCTCCATGACGATGGCGCCGTCCGATGCGCGGCGTAGAAGCGTGCGCGTCGGCTCGGTCGGCGACGACATGCGGTCGATGATCCATTGCCCGTCGTCCGACACGCGCGTTTCGTGGTCGAGCGGTTCAGGCGTCAGGTTGGCGATCTTGCCGTTCAGATCGACGCGGTAGAGGCTCTTGTAATAGGGGTTGACGCCGGGTTCGCGGCCGATGCCGCCGATCAGGATCGGACCGCCCTTGGTGATATGGGTGATCTCGGTGACTTCCCAGTTGCCCTTGGTCAGCGCCTTGCCGCCATTGGGGTCCTCGCCGCGCTTGATGAAGTAGAGCTGCGCCCAGTCCGACCGTTCCGAGATGACCAGGTAACCGCCCAGTTCCGAGGTGTTGCGGATGGCGGTCGAGGTGACGGTGACGATCGGCTTCAAAGACTCGCGGACGCGGACCTCGGCCTTACCCGTCGTGGCGTCGGCCTCATAGAGGCGAACCTCGCCATAGCCGCGCTGCTGCCATTCGTAGATGACGTGGCCGGCTTCATCCCAGTAAAGCGCGGGATCGCCCGGCCACAACAGCGACTGCGCCGGTGCGTCGATTTCCTTTATGGCGGCGTTGCCCTTTATCGCCTCGGCGGGATCGATGACAATCGGATGTATCTGCGGCACGTCCCTGGCGCCGGCGGTCGGGTAGACGTATGAGAATTCGCGGGCGAACTGGCTGCCGGCGGGGTTCTGCTGGACGGCCCGCCAGATATAGCTGCCGTTGCGGTCCAGGCGATAGGTCAGGAGCGTCTTCGAATCCTGCGACCATTGCACCGAGACATTGTTGTTCGGCGTTTCGGAATTGGCGGCGACCATGTCACCCAGCAAAGGGTAGTTCTGGCCATAGCGCCGGTCGTAGGAACCATCGGCGGTCAGCGCCGTTTCCTTACCGGTAGCGATCTCGATGAGCCACAGATTGTAGTTGCGCGCGACGACTTTATACTTGCCGTCGGGCGAAACGACGCCATCGCTCTTGGCCGGCGCATCGGCGGCCTTTACCGTGCCCGCCGCCGTGTCGTAGAGCCAGTCGCGGCCGGCCGCCGAGACCTTCAGCACCTTCGCGTCCACATCGTATTCCTGAAGACGGATATCGACGGGCCCCTCGATTTTTGCGCCCTGCGCCGTCAGGAGCGGAAGGAGCGTCGCTTCGGTCACCAGTTCGCGTGTCGTGGCGGTTTGCGGGTCGGCCAGCATGAATCGCCCCTCCCCCTTTTTGCCAAGGCGATAGACCACCCCCTTGCCGCCGCCGACGAAACGCGCGCCGATATTGAGGTCGGTGATCATGGCCGTGACCCCGGCGTGCATGTATTTTTCGGCCTGGGCGGCACGCGGGTCCTGCGCCGTCGCAGCCGCCTGTGTCTGGGCGAAAGCCGCCATGGCGGGCGCGGCCATCAGCGCGGCGGCGCAAACAGCGAAGATCAGTGAACGAACACGCATGGGATAATTTCCGATTTTTGAGAATTATTAGTCGGCCGTCCTGACCGTGACAGTCAGGGCGCCGCCATTGTCGGCGAAGATATCGTCGTTGATGCCGAACTGCAGCTTCTCGGCCTTCGGCGGCACGGTCACCGTGAAGCCGGCGCCGACCGCAAATGGCCGCGCCACCAGAGCGCCCTTGCCATCGACAAAGGCGCCGATCAGTTCGTTGAGATGTACCGGATAGAAGTCCGGATGAACGTAGCGCGCCGGAAAGTCGGTCCCCGATCCGCCGGGTTGATCGGTGGCGATGAACTCCGCCTGGCCATCGGGACCGAACGATCCGCCGCCGGCGACCGTTGTCGTCGATCCCGTCGCCGTAATGGTGACCTCGCTTCCGGGCACGATCTTTATGCCCTTGACCTCAACCGGCTTGGTGCCGTCGTCCTTGGAAAAGGCAACCATGGGATTGGCCTTCAGGCTCCACGGCATGGCCGTCCCCGGCACGGAGACAGTGGCTTCGCCCGCCCAGGCCTGCCCTGCGGAGACAGCCATGACGGCCAGACAAAAAAACCCATATTTCCCTACCATTGCCTAGCCCCTGCCTGATGCGATCATGGTCTGGATCTGGCAGGAAAATTCCACCCTAGTCAAATAAATTATACGATATACGAGAAGATTGACACTGGCTTGACGATCACGTCTTATCTAAGGTTTGCAAGGCAAGTCAGAGGGTTGTCATGGGCGCTGTTCGTAAAATCGTCGTGGTCGGTGGCGGCACTGCCGGATGGATGGCGGCGGCGGCCTTATCGCGTGCCTATGGTGGCGCCGGCTACAGCATCACCCTGATCGAGTCCGACGAGATCGGCATTGTCGGCGTCGGCGAAGCGACCATTCCGCCGATCCAGGAATTCAACGCCATGCTGGGCCTGGACGAGAACGACTTCCTGAAGGCCGTCAACGGCACGATCAAGCTGGGTATCCGCTTCGTCAACTGGAAGACGCCGGGCTCCGAATACTTCCACCCGTTCGGTGTCTACGGCGTCGATATGAACGGGCTGAACTTCACCCACCACTGGCTGCGTTATCGCAAGGCCGGCGGCAATGCCGACTTCGGCCTGTTCAACCCCCAGACCATGGCCGCGCGCCAGAACCGTTTCGGCCGGATGCAGGACATCAACCCCAAGGCGCCGCCGGTCAACTATGCCTACCATTTCGACGCCTCGCTCTATTCGAAATATTTGCGCGCCTATTCCGAAAAACTGGGCGCCGTCCGCCAGGAAGGCAAGATCGTCCGCGTCAATCAGCACCCGGAAAGCGGCGACGTCACCGGTGTGGTGCTCGAAAGCGGCACTGAGATCAGCGGCGACCTCTTCATCGATTGCTCCGGCTTCCGTGGCCTGCTGATCGAACAGACGCTGAAAAGCGGCTATGAGGACTGGTCGAAGTGGCTGCCGTGCAATCGCGCCGTGGCGCTGCCGTGCGACAAGACCGGACCAACCACACCCTACACCACCTCGACGGCACAGGAGGCCGGGTGGCAATGGCGCATCCCGCTGCAGCACCGCACCGGCAACGGCTATGTCTTCTGTTCGGAATACATGTCCGAGGACGAGGCCGCCACGAAACTGCTACAGCGGCTCGACGGCAAGGCCCAGGCCGACCCGCGTCCCTTGCGTTTCGTCACCGGCCATCGCCGCCAGATGTGGAACCGCAATGTCATCGCCATGGGCCTCGCTTCCGGTTTTCTGGAACCGTTGGAGTCGACCTCGATCTGGCTGGTTCAGGTCGCCATACTGACGCTTATGGCCTATTTCCCGCGTGAAGCCATAACTCAGGCGCATCGTGACAGCTTCAACCGCGACCTGCTGGAATCGTATGACAACGTCAAGGATTTCCTGATCGCGCACTATAAGGTCACTGAGCGCGAAGACACGCCGTTCTGGGCCTATTGCAAGAATATGGAGATTCCCGACAGCCTGGCCTTCCGGCTGGAATCCTTCAAGGCGATGAACCAGCCATTGGTGCGCAATGCCGAACTGTTCAAGGACGCCAGCTGGTTCGCGGTCCTGGTGGGACAGGGCATGGAGCCGGTTTCGTATAACCCTGGCGCCGACCTGATGCCGGACGACGAATTCAGGTGGCGCATGGACCGCATCCGCGAAGGCACGGCCGCCATGGCCGGTGTCATGCCGTCGCACGAAGCCTATGTTGCCAAGGCCTGTCCGTCCCCGCACCTGGTTACGGTCTGACGGCTACTTAACCGGCTAAATGAAAAAAGCCCGCCGGACATTCCGGCGGGCTTTTCTTCTGGTGAACGCTTCCGGTGAAACACCGGAAGCCTCATCGGTCTTAGTAGCGGAAACGTGCGCTGACCTGAACGGTGCGCGCCTGAACCCGGATGCCTTGTGGCAGCAGATTATCGACACCCCACGTCATCTTGGTGTTGTTCTGCAGCAGGTTCGTGCCTTCGATCGACAGAGTCATGTACTTGACCGGCGTCCAGTTGACCGCCGCGTCGAGGCGCGAAGTGGCCTCTACGTAAGGCGAGTACTGGGGCAACCAGTGCGTCCACGCGCGGTAGCGATCGCGGTAGTTATAGGCAACCCGCGCGCTGAATTGCGGCGTATCATAGTACAGGATCGCGTTATAGGTATAGCGCGAGTTACCGATGGCGTTGTCATCGTCACCCGGATAATCGATCTTGGCGATCTGGTTATACGAGTAGTTGAACTGACCACCCAGGTTCTTCCAGTGGCCGGGCATGAAATCGAAGAAGCCCTGCACATTGAACTCGTAGCCCTGGAAGACGCCTTCGCTTGCGTTACGCGGACGCCAGATGTTGTAGGTTTTGCCGTCGATGACTTCCGGACGCTCTTCGTCATAGATGAAGCCGTCTGGCTTCTTCAGGTAGGCGGCAAACGAAATCGCGCCGCCGCGGCCGAAGTAGTATTCCAGCGACGCGTCGAAGTTGTCTTCGCGGTTCGCCTTCAGATCGGCGTTACCACCCCAGCCCGTGCCGACGCCGGTCTGCGGGTTATTGAGGAAGGTGAACGAGGTCGCCTGGTTGAAGTTGGGACGCTGGACGTTTTTCGAGTACGCGACGCGCAACTGCAGCTTCGGCGTGAAATGCGCCACGATGTGCGCGCTCGGCATCAGGTCCTTGTAGTCAAGGCTCGTGGTACGCGGAACCATGCGCACGACCTCAGCATAGGGTGACGTCGAGACTACATCGACCTGACGGTCGATCGAGAAGCTGTCCCCCCAGGTGTGCACCTGACGGGCGCCGACAACGCCGTCGAAATTGACGTTGAACAGGTCGAAGCCATAGAAAACCTGCGCGAAAAGTGCCGCCGTGTTTTCACTGGTCTCGAAAGTGCCCATCATGCGCTCGGTCTGAACCTCAGCCGTCGCCCATTGTTGGGTATAGGGAACCGCAGTCCCTGTCGTGCCGTCGAAGGCACCGCCACCGCCATAGGACACGGTCGCCGAGTTGGAAGCCAGGCCACGAATGGCGTCGAAGTTCGCCAGATAGCTGTCCAGAGACAGGCGCTGCCAGTGCTGGGACTGCTGTCCGGGAACGTCGGCATAGACGTCGATCAGGTTGCTGCCGCCTGGGAAGTTGGCCAGCTTGATGGCCTTGGCGTCGGTGAAGCCGGCATAGCGGTAGCCATAGACGCGAGCGGCGTCACGATGCGT
Organism: uncultured Asticcacaulis sp.; assembly: GCA_946480525.1. Next base: position 18,435 of record CAMLLA010000023.1, read on the forward strand.
CTTGCGGGCACCCACCTGGATGTTGCGGATGAAGCCATCGTCGCTGACGCGATAGTTTGCGTCAAAGAAGTAGGCATTTTCCTTGCTGTCTTCGTAACCCTTGCCGTTTTCGATTTCGCGGACGTAGTAATTGTTGACGTTGCCGAAATCCATCGGATTACCGCTGGTGTCGAAGAATTCGAGATAGGGCCCGACCTCTGCCATCTTGTCCGACGCCAGGTCGATGGTAACCGACGCCAGATTGTTCATGCGCAGCATCTGCTGATACCAGTCGAGATCGAGGCGGTTTTCATCGATGGAGCCGCCAAAATTGACGTTCCACTTATCCCCACGGTAGTGGCCTTCGAAATTGACGCGGCTGTTCCGTGTGGTGATGATGTTGTCACGCGCGAACGGACCGACCGGCAGGATGTTGTTGTCGGCCGGGTTCGGATCGACTTCCTTCACCGATTTCACCGTCACGCCGTCCGGCATGTAGACGAGGTTGGTCAAGGTGGCCGCGCTGTCCTTCAGGCGAACTTCCAGGAAGTCCGTGGCGCGCTCTTCATCGGCGTTGAAGCCGGAGGTTTCGAGCAGGAAGTCGAGCTTCTCGCTGGCCCGCCATTGCAGCGCGAGATTGTACGAATTGCGCTCGACCACGCCGTGCTCAATGCCGTTTTGCACACGGTAAGGCGCGATGGCGTCCTGATCGGCGACCGGCAGGCTGGACTTTTGCGGATCCCAGAACACGTCCGGCGACTCCGACGTAACCCACTGTT
>CAMLLA010000024.1 GCA_946480525.1 uncultured Asticcacaulis sp.
CTTGCAATCACCCGCCCACATCTGTATCAGCACGATAACACACTAACACGTTGGTACAGATGCGAGATAGTGCCGAAGACAGAGACGCGGTGGCGAACGCCCTACTGACGCTGAAGAACGCCGGGGAGGTTCGCGCCTTTCTCGACGACCTGTGCACGCCTGCGGAATTGCGGGCGTTTGCCGAGCGGTTCAAGGTGGCGCGGCTGCTCGACGAAGGCCAGCTCAGCTATCGCGAAATTTCTGAGCGCACCGGCGCTTCGACTACGACCGTGACGCGCGTCGCCAGGTTCCTGCGTGAAATGCCACATCAAGGATACCGGCTGGTGCTGGACCGAATGAAAGACTAAAAAATGAGTGAACCGAGACTCCGTATTGCCGTTCAGAAGTCGGGCCGCCTGGCCGATCGCTCGCTGGAGCTGATCTCGGGCGCGGGCCTGCGCGTCCTGAAGGGCGCCAACGAGCTGCTTTACCGCATTGAAAACCAGCCGATCGAACTGCTACGCGTGCGCGATGACGATATCCCGACCTTCGTGTCGGACAATGTCGCCGAGCTGGGTATCGTCGGCCTGAACGTCCTGAGCGAACACTTCCCGGACAGCGACGTCGAATCGATGATAGTCATGCGCCTGGGCTTCGGTTCGTGCACGCTCAAGATCGCCGTTCCGAACGACGCCGTCTATGACGGCCCGCAAAGCCTTGAGGGCAAGCGCATTGCCACATCATACCCGAACATCCTCGGCAAGTGGCTGAAGGCCAACGGCGTCTCAGCCGAGATCGTCGAGATGCGCGGCGCCGTCGAAGTCGCTCCGCGCATGAAGATCGCCCACGCCATCTGCGACCTGGTCTCGACCGGCGCGACACTCGAAGCCAATGGCATGCGCGCTACCGACCTGGTGCTCAAGTCCGAAGCCGTGCTGATCAAGGCGCCGCACGCTCCGCCCGCCGATCTGGAGCACACCTATGACATGGTGCTGCGCCGCTTCGACGGCGTGGTCGCATCGACCGGCGCCAAGTACGTCATGCTCAATGCCCCCAAGGCGCACCTTGATGAAATCATCCGCATGATCCCCGGCGCCGACGCGCCGACCATCATGCAACTGGCCGGGCGCGACGATACCGTGGCGGTCCATGCGGTCTGCCAGGAAAACGTCTTCTGGGACACGCTCGACAAGCTGAAAGCCGCCGGCGCATCGGCCATACTGGTGCTGCCGATCGAAAAAATGATGAAGTAGATGAAAACCTTCGTTTGGAAAGACCTCAGCGTAGCGGAACGCAAAAGCGCGCTTAGCCGGCCGGAAAACCGCCGCGATCCGCGCGTGCTGGAACGCGTGCGCGAAATCTTCGACGATGTCGAAGCGCGCGGCTTTGCGGGCCTGACCGACTGGGCGGTCAAGCTCGACGGTCATGCGCCCAACGCCGTGCGCCTGGACGCGAAGACCGTCGACGCCGCCCGCGCGCAACTGACGCCCGAAGACCTTTCCGCCATGGAACTGGCGGTCGAAAACGTCCGTGCTTTTCAGCAGGCCGAACTGCCGGGCGACGGTCCAGTGATTGCGCCAAAGCCGGGTCTGAGCCTGCAGCGCGTCTATCGTCCCATCTCGACCGCCGGCCTTTATGCGCCGGGGGGTCTGGCGCCGCTGTTCTCGACCCTGATCATGACGGCTGTTCCGGCCCTGGTCGCGGGCGTACCCAGCCGCATATGTATTACGCCACCGGCCAAGGATGGCTCGATCCACCCGATGATGATCGCGGCTGGCGCAGCCTCTGGTCTCGATACCGTCTGGCGCGTCGGTGGCGCACACGGCATCGCCGCCATGGCGCTGGGCGTCCTCGAAGGCCTGCCCCCCGCCGACAAGATCTTTGGCCCCGGTAACAAGTACGTCGCCGAAGCTAAGCGCTATGCGACCGAGCGCGTCTCGGGTCTGGCCATCGACATGCCCGCCGGACCATCGGAACTGCTGGTCATCGCCGACGACAGCGCGAACGTAAAGCTGGTCGCCGCCGACCTGCTCAGCCAGGCCGAACACGACGCCGACGCGCAAGTTGTCCTCGTCGCCCTGTCGACCGATATCGCCGCCCGCATCGATGCCGAGGTCGCCCTCCAGGTCGAACGCCTGCCGCGCGCCGCCATCGCCAAGGCATCGCTCGATCAGGCGCGCCTGTTCATCGTCTCGTCTCTGGCCGAGGCGGCAGAGGTCTCGAACCTCTATGGCCCCGAACACCTGGCCATTCAGGTCGCAGATGTCGACGCCATCATCCCGCAACTGACGGCGGCCGGCACGATCTTCGCCGGCACCTATGCCGCGGAAACCTTCGGCGACTACGCCGCCGGCCCCAGCCACGTTCTGCCGACCGATGGCGCCGCGCGCGCCTGGGACGGCATCACCGTCCGCTCCTATCTCACCAGCTTCGTCGTCCAGAAAGCCACCCGCGAAGGTGCCGCAGCGATCGCGCCTGCCGCCGCCCGCCTCGCGCGGCTCGAAGGACTGGAAGCCCATGCCTTGGCGGCCGATTTCCGCCTGAACGCTTGAGTTATAACATATGTTCAACTCGCCTTTTTCATCCCTGTCCGCCAATGGCCTGGAGTCGCTTCCACCGTCGCTGGAGCCCTTGCGCGAACGCATGGCGGCCTTTTACGGCGTCGAACAACACCAACTGATGGTGACGCGCGGCGCGTCGCACGCCATGGAGGTGCTGATGCGCCGCCTGCGTACGCACGGCCATGAGTTCGTCTGGGCGCCGGCCGATCATTATCTGGAAGACCTGGGCGCCGTTTATAACCTGGCGGTGCGGACGCCGCCGGCATCGGGCACCATCGCCAAGGGCGCCGGCTTTTACCTGGTCCACAATCCGCAGCAGACCGACGGCAAGGCGTGGGACCTGATAAGGGCGCGTACCCTGGCGGTCGATATCTTCCCGTCGATCCTGGTCATCGACGAAAGCTATTTTGACGCCTCAACCGCGCCCAGCATGGTCGAACTGGCCGTGTCCGAGCCGAACGTCGTAGTGCTCAAAAGCCTGTCCTATCTGTTTGGCATGGCCGGGGCCCGCGTCGGCGCGCTGATCGCCAACACCAAGACGCTTCAGGGGTTGCTGAAATTCTGCGAACCGCATCCGATCCCGACACCGTCGGTCCGGGCCGCCGAAGCCGCTCTGTCGCCATCGCGGGCGCTCAATGTCCAGTCGCGCATCGACCTGATCCGCAGCGAGCAGGCGCGCCTGCGCGACGCCCTGACGCAATCGCCGCAACTCGACAGTTTCGACCTCAATGACGGGCCGTTCATGCTGCTGCGCCCCGTCAACCTGCTGAAGACCCAGACCGCCCTGAAGAAGCTTGGCCTGGCGACGCAGAACACGGCCAATGGCCTCTTGCTTGCCCTGGGTGACAAGGCGACCAACAACCGCATTCTCAAGGCGCTCGACGTTCTGCCGGAAGGTCCCGCCCCGCGCGTCGGTGAGGTCATCCGCGACACCAAGGAAACGAAGATATCCGTGCTGGTCAATCTCGATGAGCCCAAGCCCGTCAAGGTCCACACCGGCGTCGGCTTCTTCGACCACATGCTGGACCAGGTGGCGACCCACGGCGGCTTTTCGCTGCAATTGGCGTGCGAAGGCGATCTCGAAATCGACGCCCACCACACGGTCGAAGACTGCATGCTGGCGTTTGGACAGGCGTTGAAACAGGCCTTGGGCGACCGTATGGGCATGGCGCGCTTCGGCTTCGTCCTGCCGATGGATGAGACGGAAGCCAAGGTGTCGGTCGATCTCGGCGGCCGCCCCTTCTGTGTCTTCAAGGGCGATTTCCAGTCAACGCACATCGGCGACTACCAGACCGAAATGACGTCGCACGCCTTCCGTTCGCTTTCGGAAACGCTGGGCGCGTCGATCCATGTCGACGTCGAAGGCGGCAATGACCACCACAAGACCGAAGCCTGCTTCAAGGCGCTTGGCCGTGCGCTCCGTCAGGCGACGCGCATTGAAGGCGATGCCTTGCCGTCAACGAAGGGAATGCTGGCGTGATGGACATTTCATCAAACCCTTTTCCTTCCCTGTTTACGGGGAAGGTGTCTGCGAGTTTACGAGCAGACGGAAGGGGGGAAGTGGGTGGACACAAAGCTCCCCCTTCCGTCATGTTCGCTGCGCTCCATGCCACCTTCCCCGTAAACGGGGAAGGAAGGAGTAATTAGGATGATTACAGTCATTGAACTCGGTTGCGCCAATACCGCTTCGGTTCTGTTCGCACTCGATCGTCTGGGCGCAGAAGCCAAGCTTTCATCGGACCAGGCCGAAATCGCCGGTGCAAAAAAGGTCGTGCTGCCGGGCGTCGGCGCTGCCGGCTTTGCCATGTCGCGCATCCACGAACTGGGTCTGTTCGACACCATTCGCGGCCTTAAGGTTCCGTTGCTGGGTGTCTGCCTTGGCCAGCAACTGCTGTTCGATGGCTCCGACGAAGGCGATGTCGAATGCCTCGGCCTCATTCCCGGCCGCGTCACCAAGATGGAAGCCAGCAAGGACATGGTCGTGCCGCACATGGGCTGGAATCAGCTCGACGTCACCAAGGCCGACCCGTTGACAGCAGGTGTCCAAGACGGCGATTTCGCCTATTTCGTTCACTCCTACGTTTGTCCGGTCAATGACTGGACGCTCGCCACATCGACCTATGGCGCACCGTTTGCCGCCATGGTCCGCAAGGACAATGTCTGGGGCTGCCAATTCCACCCGGAACGCTCCCAGTCCGTCGGCGCCAACATCCTCAAGAATTTTGTAGAGCTATGATCCTTTATCCTGCCATCGACCTGATCAACGGCGAATGCGTCCGACTGGCGCAAGGGCGTTTCGACGCCGTGACGCGCTACGATTCCGACCCGTTCAAGCGCCTCAGCATGTTCAACGAGGAGTTCGCCAAGTGGGTCCACATCGTTGACCTCGACGGCGCCAAGGCCGGGTCGCCGCAGCAGCATGAACTGATCGGCCGCCTGGCCAAAGCATCACGCGCCAAGATCCAGACCGGCGGCGGCGTGCGTTCGCGCGAACACGTGCAAACTCTTCTGGACGAAGGCGTTTCGGCAGTGGTCGTTGGATCGGCCGCGGTGAAAAACCCCGAAGAGGTGCGCGGCTGGCTGCGCGATTTCGGCAAGGACCGGATTACGCTGGCGCTCGACGTCCTGCCGACCGAAGACGGTGATTTCGACGCGGCCCTGCACGGCTGGACCGAAGGTTCGGGCATCTCGCTGTGGAGCGTGCTCGATGAGTATCCCGTCAATGTCGCCCAGCGGATTCTCGTGACCGACGTGTCGCGCGACGGCATGCTGATGGGGCCGAACATGGAGCTGATGAAGGCCCTGCGCAAAGCCCGTCCCGACCTGGAAATCCAGGCCTCCGGCGGTGTGCGCTCGGTTGAGGATCTCTATGATCTCAAGGCTCTGGGCGTCCATGGCGCCATTGTCGGCAAGGCGATCTACGAAGGCCTGATCGATCTCAAAGCCGCATTGAACGTCGGATAAGAACCATGTTGGCCAGACGCATCATCCCCTGTCTCGACGTCAAGGACGGCAAGGTCGTTAAGGGCGTGCAATTTGTCGGCCACGAAGTGCTGGGCGACGCCGTCGACATGGCGTTGCGTTACCGCGACGAAGGCGCCGACGAACTGGTGCTCTACGACATCACCGCCTCGTCCGAGGGCCGCACGGTCGATTACAACTGGGTTCGCGACATCGCCCGCGCGCTCGACATCCCGTTCTGCGTCGCTGGCGGAATCCGTTCGGCCGAACAGGCCGTCAAGTGCCTCGACTCCGGCGCCGACAAGGTGTCGATCAATTCACCGGCGCTGGAACGCCCGGACCTGATCAACGAACTGGCCGAGATGGCCGGCTCTCAGTGCGTGGTCGTCGGGATAGATTCCCGTGAAATGGACAACGACTATTACGTCCACCAGTACAGCGGCGATCCGGACAAGATTCGCCAGGCCGGCCGCCGGACTTTGGACTGGGTGGTCGAAGCACAATCACGCGGCGCCGGTGAAATCGTGCTCAACTGCATGAACCAGGACGGCGTGCGCAAGGGCTATGATATCGTCCAGTTGCGTAAAGTCCGCGACCTGCTCAATATCCCGCTGGTGGCTTCCGGCGGCGCCGGTGCGCCCGAGCACTTCCGCGACGTCTTCGACCAGGCCGACGTTTCCGGCGCCCTGGCCGCCAGCGTATTCCACAAGAAGATCATCGCCATCCCGGACCTGAAAGCGCAATTGCGCGGAGACGGCATTGCCGTCAGACTGTAGAACCATGTCAGAGCCCCACACCCTGCCCGATCCCTTGACGATCGACGACATCGCGAAAATCGACTTCGCCAAGGAAGGCGGCCTGGTGCCGGCCGTGGTCCAGCACGCCGACACGCTCCAGGTCCTGATGCTCGGCTATATGAATGCCGAAGCGCTGAAACAGACCCTGACATCCGGCCTGGTGACCTTCTGGTCGCGCTCGAAATCGCGCCTGTGGACCAAGGGAGAGACCTCGGGCGACACGCTCACGCTCGACCGCATCCTGACAGACTGCGACGAAGACGCGCTTCTCGTCTATGCCCGCCCGCAAGGCCCGACCTGCCACACCAGGACGACCTCGTGCTTCGGTCATGAAGACGCTCCCGGCATCGGCTTCCTGGGCCATCTGGCCGCAATAGTGAAAGATCGTTCCACCGCCGATCCCGCCGACAGTTATACGGCGCGCCTGATGCACAAGGGTATCGCCAAGATCGCGCAGAAGGTCGGCGAAGAAGGCCTTGAAACCGCGCTGGCCGGCCGCGCCGGCGATCTCGACGAACTGCACAACGAAGCCGCCGACCTGCTCTATCACCTGTCGGTTCTGCTGATGGCGCGCGACACCTCGCTTGAGGCGGTGCTTGATATCCTGCGCGAACGTCACCGGGGTTGATTTACAATAACAATGTTCCGTGCTTTCCTGCCCATATAGCAACGCAGGGGGCGATATGCGCAGGGGCGGTTATTTATCCTTAGGGATTAAGGATATTTTCGATCCGAAGGGCCGGATCGACCGGATGACCTATTTCATTTACGGGGCGATCCTCGGCATCATCTTCCAAGTCACGGCCTATGCTGGCCAGATTGGCTTCACTCTGCTGGAAGCGGCCCTGCCCAAGGCGGTAACGGAATATCCGGGAAATATCTACCTCGTCGCACTGACGATCGCCTTCTATGCCGTGGTCTTCCTGCCGTCCTTCTACGGTACCTTCTGCATCGGCGCCAAGCGGCTGCACGACGTCGGCCTGCCCGCGATCCTGGCGCCGATTGGGTTGGTTTACGCCCTTGTCACCCTGGTCCTCACTGACGATATTCCGGGTGCCGCCGCCATCAATGGCATTCTGTTCTGGGTGTGGGTCGGTTTCGGCGCGGCCATGCTGTTTGTTCCCGGACAGCGCGGCCCGAACCGCTACGGCGAAAACAGCATCGGTCCCGCCCTGCCCAAGCCAAAAATTCTGGAAGACTGAGTGCCGAAGCAACGCGCCGGATGTGCGGCTTGCCGGTGTTAGGGCAAGTGCGCTATTCCAGATGGGACAGGGGAAACTATGAGCAAAGCACGCTTTTTTCTACCATTTCCAGATTATTTTCACGCGCGCGGGCGGATCAGTCGCCTTCAGTATCTGGTATTCATGCTTGCCTATATCATCACAACCTATGTGGTTTTATTCGCTGTCATTCTGAACCGGCCGCCAGCGACAGAGTACACTGGCATCGACATATCGTTGCTTATAATATCAGGCGTTCTATTTACCGCCTGGATGTATTTCGGATATTGCTTTCAGGCCAAGCGACTGCACGATATTGCCTGGCCCGCGGCCCTTGCACTCATATATCTGGTTCAGATCCCGGTTCTGTTAGCTGCCGCATGGGCCGAATATTTTATGACGGTGCCGGACTCGGTTACTGACGGAGTCAAGGCCTTGCAGAATGTTTGCAATGCGGCGGGGCTGATAATCGGTCTTTTCGCCCTGTTCAAACCTGGCGACCGGGGGCCGAACAAATATGGGCCCGATCCGTTGCAGCCGGTTGAACCTGACACTTCCGTGTTTTAATCTTCGAGCAGATTTCGCCCGATCTGTTTGCGCAGGGCCGCGCGCCGTTCGCGCGTCAGTTCGCCCTGGAAACCACGGACTTCGGGCGGCAGATGTTCTGCCACAGGATCGCTTTGATGGAAGACGAAATGATCGAACATGGCCTTCCACGCCCGGTTCTGTCTTGGCGGCAGGTCGCGTAAACTCAGCATGGCGTGGAACAGGGCCTGGATCGGCACGCCCATATCCGCCGGCGCGTCGTTCCACCAGTAATTGATCTGGACATTGACATCGTCGCCCGACACGACGTGATGCCACCACATATAGGGCACGAACAGAACGTCACCCGGCTCGAGCTCCGCCACTGTCGCCGTCTTGAGGGCCTCGGCAAAACGCGGATGGGCTTCAAAATCGGGCTTTTCCAGACTGGCCATCGATGTCGGCACCCCCGACACGGTTGTCTCGAACGGCCCCATATAGAGGTTCGGCAACTGCTCCGGCGGGAAGAGGACAAAGCGCTTGGTCCCCGCCACCATGCAGGCCAGGTTGTCGTAAAGATCGAAATGAAGCTGCGTCGTCGATCGGTTGCCGATCCAGATGCGCGGTTCGGCATCGATAGCCGGCAGAGGATTTTCGGTTTTCACCCTGGGGAGGTAATCGCTGAGCGGCGCAGACTGGACGTAGATACGTTCGGAACCGGACTGGCCCGCCAGGCTGCGCAGGCGATCGAGCGTCACGCGCAGCGGCACATGGGCGCGGGCGAAATTGAATGTGCCGGCCGCATCGCCATAAAAGTATTTTCCGTCTCCTCCCGCCGCCTGGCGAAAGGTTTCGGGCGGCTTGCCGTTGTCGCGCACCTTCAGGTAATCGATAAGCGCGTCGCCGCCAGCCAGCGCGGCCTGCACGATCGGCCAGTCGCGCACCAGTCCCTTGAAAATCACAGGCTTATCCAGCTCCGCAATGGCGTGATGCAGGCCGGAGATGGCGATATTGCTGCGGGTCTCTGCGGGCGGAAAGGACGTCATGTCCATGGCATAACCCACGCTCCGTCCGGCAACAACCGTTTACAGCCATCGTCAATTGGGCTTAGACTTGGTTAATGGGGTTACGGGAACATCGCTATGTTGAAGCTGGGATGGAACACTAGGGGCCGCCTGAGCCGTGAGGACTATCGCGCCGCTCAGACGAAGATCGGGCTGACATCGCTGATCGCCATCATTATCGGTGCGGGCGTGGTGCTGGGCCTCACCAAACAGAACACCTACCTGTCGCTGGGCGTCGTGGCACTCGTTGTCCTGGGCGTGCTCTACCTGCAATATCGCGATGCGCAACTCGCGATCCGCAGGCTGCACGACCGCAACCTGCCTGGCTGGCTGTTGTGGCCAATCATGCTCTTTACCCTGGTTGTCATAGGCACAGCCTCGACCGTCCTGATGGGTGCGCTTTATGAAGGCGGGCTGATGCGCTTCCTATGGACCCTGTGGGAAATCGCCCAGCCCCTCGCGGGTCTTGCCTTCAGTCTGGGCGGATATGGGCTGCTGGCAGCGGCGGCCCTGGTGATCTATGGCCTGTTCATCCAGTACAATCTCAACGCCCGCTCCAAACCCGGTCCAAACAGGTACGAGTCGCTGCCGGCAGAGTGACCGATCTGCCGCAGGGCTAAGTCTATGTCGCGCCGGTGCGCGGTTTTGTTTGCGCCGGTCATTACCCTGCGTCATAAGAATCTCAGGGCAAACAGGGTAAACGGGATGGCTTGGTTCATCGACATGATCACGGCGTTCATCGCGCTTCTGGTGTCGGCGGCCTTCCTGCACTTCGGCGCCGATAAGGACGCGATTGCCGCCCAGCCGGAACCGGCTCCGGCCGAGCAGCCGGCGAATCACTCCGCTACGCCGTCTTCTGACCAGGGCGACGCCTGATTCGCGGACAAGGGCGTGACGGCCCCTCATCGGCAAAGCCCTTAATTGTCCGTGAAAGGACAGGATTCGCTGTGGCGGAACATCGGATTCTGACAAATTCCTTTGCCTTCAACATGAGTTAGAGATAGCTTTCGCCTGATGGGAGAACCTGTCGGGGCGAGGCCGGAAACGTGTATGTCCGGCTGACGCGGGCGGGGTTGCAGGACTGTTAGATGAAATCGAGACGCCCCCCTTTGAACACTTCCGGCACACGCACGAGAACGCGCCTGGACGCCGGGACGGACGCTTCAGAGACCGATACCGACACCGGCCCGGATGCATTCGAGGCCGCTCCCGCCGACGACCTGCTCGAAGCGCCCCTCGATACGCCCTCAAGCGTGTCCGCGCCAGCACCGGAGCCTGAACCCTCAGCGGGCCAGCCCGATGCCGAGGTGGCGTCTGATCTCGATATTCCGCCAACGGATCCTCATTCCTGGGTCGAGGTCTCTCCGGCCTCGAACTTTACCGACTTTTCGCCTCCCCCGCCCCCGGAAACAATGCCCGAAACTCCACCGGCACGGGTTACGCCGAAAGGCGCGGCCGGGCAGGGCGAAGCCAAACCCGGTCTGCGCCGCGACCTGACGCCGCGTGTGGAACACGAAGGCGTGCTGAAAGCGACAGGTGCATCACCCGTCCTGTTCTGGGGAACGACCGGTTTTGTCAGCCTGTTATGGGCTTGCGGCCTTGCGGCCTTCATGCTCGGCGCCCAGAACAACGGCAGCGCCTTTGCCGTCGAATCCTTCCGTCTGACCGTCATCGCCTTCCTGGCCCTCTTCCCGGTCGGCCTGATCTTTGCCTCCGCCTTTGCCCTGCGCAATGCCGCCGCCCTGTCCCGTCAGTCGGCGCGCGCCGCGGCGCTGGCCGATTCCATGCTGGCGCCGGCGACCTCGGCCGCCATGCAGACGCACGAACTGGTCGATCAGCTGCGTACCCAGGTCGACCACGCCGTCCGTGCCGTCCGCCTGGCCCATGCCGACATCACCGAGCTTCAGGCCAAGCTGAAGAGCGAAACCGACCGCCTGCACGACGCCGCCAACATCGCCCGCGCGACCACCATGAGCATCACGCGCTCGATGGAGCATGAACGCGAAGCCGTAGCGCGCATGAGCGAGCAACTGGCCCAGCAGGCCAGCGGCATCATCGAGGCCGTCGACCGGCAGGCGCGCATGGTCGCCGACGCGTCGGACCTGGCCCAGACGCAGTTGCGCGAAGCCGAAGCGACGCTTGCCGTCCGCGCCACCGACATGATGACGGCCGCCAACGACGTCTCGACAAATGCCCGCCTTATCAGCGAGGACCTCGACCGCCAGACCCAGCGTCTGGAAACGGCCGGTTCGGGCGTCGCCGACCAGATCCGCTCGGTCGAGGAAGGTCTGTCGCAGCAGCGCGCCGGCCTCGTCGCCGCCGCCCTGTCGCTGCGCGCCGACCAGGAAGACTTTGCCGTTCACATCGAAAACCAGCGCGCCCAGCTGACCGAGGCCCTGGCCATCACCCGTGTGGCGACCGTCGACCTGGGCGAAACCTCGGCGCGTGGCGTCGACGTGCTGCGCGACATCGTTCAATCGGCGCAGGAACAGTTCCGCGCCGTGCTGGGCGTGGCGGAAAACGAGCGCACCTCGTTCGAGACCCGCATTCACGCGACGCTTTCCAACATTTCGGTCATGGCCGCCGATGCGCGCGATGACCTCATCAGCGAAACACGCCGTTCGCTGGAGCAACTGACGACAGCCGCCAGCGACGCCAGGAAGGCCGCCGATACCGCCGCGCAGGTGGCGCAGGGCCGGGTCGATCGCCTCAACGAGTCGATCTTCGAAGCGTCCAAGAAGGCCGACGAGGTGTTCGATTCCCGCTTTGCCGCCGCGCGCCGCCTGATCGAAGATTCCGCCGAACTGATCAACCAGGCCGGCGACCAGACCGCCGAACGCCTGGACAACAGCTTTGCCCATACCCGCCAGACGATCGCCGAGGTCAACGAGGCGCTGAACGAACTGACCCACAGCGCCGACCAGTTGCCGTTGATGGCCCAGGACCGGCTGCACGAAATCCGCAGCGCCGTCGAAGAGGGCCTGGCTGCGATGACGGCGGCGGCGCGCAAGGCCGCGCTCGAAACCGAAGCGGTCGACAGCGCCTTCCAGGAACGGGTGCGCCGCAACTACGACATGCTGACCGAAGCCGTGCGCCTGATGGGGGTTATCTCCGGCGATCAGCCGCTCTCATCTGCCAATGCATCGGTCCCCGCGCCTGCTCCGGTCATGCGCGATCCGCGTACACCGCCTCCGGCCATGTCGCGTCCCGCGCCTCAGCCGGCACCGCGTCCCGCACCTGCGCCCCAGCCAGCGCGCGACACAGCGCGCCTGCGCCTGACCCCGCTGTCGTCGGAAGCACGGGCAACGGAAGCCCGGCCCGCCCCACAGCCGCAACGCCAGATGCCGCTGGGCCAAAAACCGCAAGGGACCCGCGCCAACGAGTCGAACGGCTGGTCGTGGCGCGACCTGCTCAACGGCATGGACAGCAACGGCAATCCGACACGTGACCCGTTGGAAATCCCGCTCGACAGCACGGCACGGCCGGCGCCGCAGGCCCCTGTCGACGCCGATTTCAATGACGATCTGGACGATGTCATGGTGGGTGAGGTCAGCGCTATGGGGGTCGACGCGGCATCTCTGCTGAGTCGCACGCGTATCGACGAGATGATCGGCTCGATCATGGCGGAGAACAACGAAGGCGCACGCAACCTCGTCCGCCGCATTGCGCCTGCCGCGGTACGGCGCCTGAACCGCCGCCTGATGGCCGATCCGGTGCTGCGCCAGCATGCCTCTGAGTTCGTCAACGCCTACGACCAGCAGGTCAACATCGCCCTGATGTCGAAGGACGCCTCGCGCGGCCTCCAGGAAGTCTTAAGCAATGACAAGGGCCGCGCCTACCTGCTGATCGACGCCGCGATTGCTGATTTAATTTAATGCGCCTCACCCTTCGCGTTGAAACCTTTCCGATCGCCGGCACGTTTACGATCGCGCGCGGATCGAAGACCGAAGCGCACGTCGTCTATGTCGAAGTCGAAGACGGTCACGTCGGCCGGGGCGAAAGCGTTCCCTATGCACGTTACGGCGAAAGCATCGAGGCGTCGCTAGGCGAACTCGAAGCCGTGCGCGATCAGGTCGAAGCCGGCATCACCATTCAACACCTTCAATCCCTGATGAAACCCGGCGCGGCGCGCAATGCGCTGGACTGCGCCTTGTGGGATCTGCGCGCCAAGCAGAGTGGCGTCCCCGCCTGGCAGGCCGCGGGGCTGAAACGCCTCGATCCGCTGAAGACCGCCTATACGCTCAGCCTGTCGACACCCGAAGCCATGGGCCAGCAGGCCGCCGCCAATGCCAGGCGCCCACTGCTCAAGCTCAAGATCGGCGGCGCCAATGATATCGATCGCGTCGAAGCCGTGCGCGCCAACGCGCCCAATGCCCGGCTGATCGTCGACGGCAATGAAGGCCTGAGCTTCGATGATCTCGTCCGCCTGGCGCCGGACCTCAACACGCTCGGCGTCAAGCTGATCGAGCAACCGTTGAAGGTCAGCGAGGACGAGCAACTTCTGGGCTACGCCAGCCCGGTGCCTCTGTGCGCCGACGAAAGCCTGCATGATCGGTCGGAACTCAAGCGCTGCGCGCGGCTGTATTCGTGCATCAATATCAAGCTCGACAAGACCGGCGGACTGACCGAAGCCTTGGCGTTGAAAGCCGAGGCGAAGGCCGCGGGCCTTGAGATCATGGTCGGTTGCATGGTCGCGACCTCGCTCAGCATGGCGCCGGCCATGCTGGTGGCGCAAGGGGCGGACTTTGTCGATCTCGACGGGCCGCTGCTGCTAGCGCGCGACCGCGACCACGCGCTGGAAGTGACAGGCTCGATCCTGCATCCGCCCGTTCCGGAATTATGGGGGTAAAGAAAGCAACCCCACCACCATTTCGCTACGCTCATGGTCCCCTCCCTGTCGCGTAGCGATGGGGAGGCCAGGTGAGCGCAGCCGGGATATAGTCCCGGCAAGCGCAAGACGACCGAGCCATCGGCAGATGGCGAAGGCGATGCGGTGGTGGGGTTACTGCGCCAACTTCAGACGCAAGCGATAAAGCCGGACCGCGCACAACAAACCAACGGTCGCCAGTCCCGCCATCAGCCCGTAGCCATGCAGTCCGAAATGCGCAAAGGCGACACCTGACGCCAGCGTGCCAAGCCCCATCATTACGCCGTTGGAATAGGCGGCGTTGATCGTTTGGGCCAGGCCCTCGTAACCCTTGGGTGTCAGGCGGTAGACCAGTTCCAGACCGGCCATGTAGGTGGCGGCAAAGCTGAAGATATGCAGCAATTGCGATGCCGCCAGCAGCCATAGCGGCGCGTCCCACATCATCAGACACCAGCGAAAGACCGTGACCGTTGCCGCCAGCAGAATCATCCGCCACGGTCCCATGAACCGCCGGAATCGTTCGCCCAGCATCATATAGACAATTTCGCCTATGACTCCGATCGCCCAGAGATAACCGCACCATACTGACGACAGGCCGGCCTCCTTCCAGATCAGGGTGGAAAAGGCGTAATAAAAGCTATGCGACGCCTGAAGGCAGGCAATGGCGACGAACAGCCAGACCAGGCCCGGCGCGGCCGGCAGGGTTTTCAGCCGTGCGAAGCCAGAACCCGTGGTTTCGTCGGCAGCCAGGTGGCTGCGGTCCTGGCGAGGCTCGGGCGGAAGAACGATACGGCCAAGTATGGCCATTAGGCCAACGGCGCAAATAACCCAGAACAGGATGATGTCCGGCGGCAGAACCAGCAGCAGCCATCCCATGGCGACATCCGCGACGATAAAGGCGCATGAGCCTACAGACCGCGGCACGGCGTAGGTAAAGTCGCGACTGCGCGACAGTTGCAGCGTCATGGAGTCGAGCATCGGGCTGATGCTGGTCGAGCAGGTGTAGGCGCAGGCATAGAGAATGAGAAACGCCAGGAACCGCCACGGCCCGTAGAGATCGCTGAGGCCCATCAACGCATAGAAGAGGCAGGCTGCGACAGCCAGCCAGACCATCGGCGTGCGGTAGAGTGTGAACCGGTCGGCCCACAGCCCGCTTAACGGGCCGCTTAAAGACCGCAACAGCAGCGGCACCGCCAGGATGACACCCAGCTGTTGCGCCGTAATGCCCTGATCGCGCAGCCACATCGGCATGTACGGCAGGTTGACGCCGGTCATGGAAAACAGCAGCACGTAGAAACCCGCCTGGCGAAGCGGTGTCGCCAGTAACGGGTTTGGTGGATTGGGGGTTGTGGCGGCGGCCATTTGCGGCGTAAACTTTGAAACACTCTGGGTGCGCCGCTTATTTCTTAAAGATCATGATCGATTCTGTAAATTCCTCCGTCGCTTCGAAATCCCGATCCGGCGCCGCTCCACGGGGGCTTTACCCCGACATCGAGCCTTACGATACCGGACACCTGGCGGTCGGCGGCAAACACAGGATCTACTACGAACAATGCGGCAATCCGGCCGGCATCCCGGTTGTGGTACTGCATGGCGGCCCCGGCGGCGGCATCTCGGCCAACCTGCGCTCCTATTTCAATCCCGATGGCTATCGTATCATCCTGTTCGACCAGCGCGGCTGCGGGAAGTCGACCCCACACGCCTCAGAAGACGTGTCGCTGGAAGACAATACGACCTGGCATCTGGTCTCCGACATCGAAGCCCTCCGCGAAAAGCTGGGGGTCAGGCAATGGGTGGTGTTCGGCGGGTCGTGGGGTTCGACCCTGGCCCTGGCCTATGCACTGAAACATACCGACAAGGTGCTGGGTCTGATCCTGCGTGGAATCTTCCTGGTACGCAAATCCGAGCTCGACTGGTTCTATCAGGAAGGCGCCAGTCACATCTATCCCGACATCTGGGAACGGTTCATCGCGCCTATCCCCGAGGCGGAACGCGGCGATCTGCTGAACGCCTATATCACGCGGCTGAACGGCAACGACAAGGCGGTGCAGCGCGCATGTGCACTGGCCTGGAGCGGCTGGGAAGGCGACACCCTGTCGATCGAGGGGCCATCGGAGGCCGGGTCCAAATTCTCGGATCCCGATTTCGCCATCGCCTTTGCCCGCATCGAGTCATGGTATTTCAAGAATGGCGGCTTCTTCGAAACCGACAACTGGATTCTTGAAAATATCCGCCGGCTCAAGGACGTGCCGGCCTGGATCATCCAGGGCCGCTACGATGTCGTGACGCCGATGACGACGGCGTGGGAACTGCACAAGGCGTGGCCCGAGGCGCGGTTCAACCTGGTCAAGAAAGCGGGGCATTCGTCAAGCGACGACGGCATCCTGCACGGCCTGGTCGCCGCGGCCGACGAAGCCCTGGCCTTACTCGCAAAATAGTCTTGTCCGCTGAGGGCAAAAAGCCACACACGGTTGACCTTCTCCTGTCCGGCGAACAGCGGTCTTGCCGTATGGTTAATTCTTGTTAAGGTGTTTCCGAGCGCAGGTATGGCCGGCATTCGGGGCAAACGACGGACGCGCTCGCCGGGGGTTGCGTGGGAAGTTTGTTGCCAGAATCGCTGGATGTGGCGGCGGGGCTTGTCTTCGTCTACCTGTTCATGAGCGTGCTTGCGACCGTGGCGCGCGAAGCCTTCGAAGGCTTCATGAAGCGCCGTTCCCGCAATCTCGAAAAGGGCCTGATCGAACTTCTGTGCGACCAGCCGTCGGAAAAGCCCAAAGGCAAGGGCAACGGTAAGGCCAAGACCAAGACGATCGAGGGCTATGAAGTCCTTCAAGCCTTTTACGATCATCCGCTGATTATGTCGCTGTACCGCGGCCGCTACACCATTCCGCCCAAGCGCCATTTCCTGCAGGGGCGGTCGATGCCGTCCTATGTCCCAAGCTCGCATTTCGCCTATGTCCTGCTCGATATGCTCTCCGAACGTGGCGGCCTGGGGACCGACCAGGGCGTAAACCTCAAAGCGGTGATGGACGGGTCACGTCAGCTGGGCAACGCACGGCTGGCCCGCATGGTCCAGTTCGCCGTTTCAAACGCCGGCGGCGACGTCGACAAGGCGCGACAGTTCCTGGAAAACTGGTTCAACGCCACCATGGACCGCGTCTCGGGCTGGTACCGCCTGGAAACACAGACCTTCCTGTTCTGGGTCAGCCTGGCGGCCTGCGTCATATTGAACGTCAATACGGTCGTCATCGCCGACGCGCTCTATCGCAGCCCGACCTTGCGCAAGGGCGTCGAGGTCGCGGCCGAGACCTATTACCAGAAGCACGCCGCCGGCCAGTTGCAGACCGGTGAACTCCAGACGCTCGGCAACAACCCGCTGAACGAACTGGGCCTGCCTCTCGGCTGGACGCAGCAGACGCGTGACGCCATGGCGCGGTTGTTCGCCCGCGAAGAAGCCCGCGCCGTCGATCCGGAAGCCGTCGCGCTTCTGACAGTTACGGCCAAGGACAGCCAGAGCTGGACCGGCCAGGTCGCGGCATCGGTCAACGGCGCCTGGCAGGAGGTCGTCAACTTCTACTACGGCACGCCGGGGCTTGGCGACAACACGCTGTTCAACTTCCTGCCGTTTGTCTCGCTGATCATGGGCTGGGTGATGACGGCATTCGCCGTCACCCTGGGCGCGCCTTTCTGGTTCGACGTGCTGAGCAAGCTGATGGTCGTGCGTTCGACCTTCAAGCCGGGCGGCGGCAATAAGCCAGGCACGCAGGATACAGTGTCCGGACTGGCGGCGCTGGCGGCCACCCTGGTTCCGCCACAGCCCGTGGTCCAGGAAAGCAAGCCGTTCCTGAACTATACGCCCGGCAATACCCAGGCGGCTGTGGTGCTTCAGGACGACCTGCCGGCTGACCCCAACCAGCGCCCGCGCGATGCGTGACCGGCGTGCGGCATGGCGATTATAACTCCCGAACATCTTCTGGCCCTGGCGCCCACGACCCGGCGGGCGGCGGAATATGCGCCTGCGCTTGACGCGGTGCTGGAGCGCGCAGGGATTACGACGCCGTTGCGCGTGGCGCATTTCATGGCCCAGCTTTGCCATGAATCCGGCGGCTTCCGTGCCCTGGTGGAAAACCTGAACTACCGCCCCGAGACCCTGATGGCCGTGTTCAAAAAACGGGTGCCCTCCATCGAGCAGGCCCAGGCGCTGGTCAATGCCGGCAAGGACGCCATCGCTGAACATATCTATGGCGGAAGGCTCGGCAATGTGAACCCGGGGGATGGCGCGCGCTTTATCGGCCGGGGGTTCATCATGGTCACCGGCCGCACCAATTATGAACTGTGCGGCGCGCGCATCGGCCAGCCCCTGACCGAACGGCCGGAACTGCTGGAGCAGCCGGCGATCGCCGCCCTGGCGTCCGCGGCGTTCTGGCAGATGAACAATCTGAACGCTGCCGCCGATGCCGATGATGTCAACCTGGTGACGCGCCTGATCAATGGCGGTGACAATGGTCTGGCGGAACGCAGGGTACTGACCGGCAAGGCCAAAGCCATTTATCTGCCTGCCCCTGTGGCCCTGCCGCCAGCCCCCCCGGCAACGCCGACGCCGATCGCCGTGCCCGCCGGGGCCTTGAGCCGCTATTTCACGCTGGACGAGCTGACCTTTTCCGACACGGCGGTGCGCCAGCAGATCGACAATACGCCTTCGCCGATTATCCTCGAAAAGCTGCGGGAAACTGCCGCGCAGATGGACGCGGTGCGCGAGCTTCTTGGCCAGCCTGTCACGGTGACCAGCGGCTATCGCAGCCCGGCTCTGAACGCTCTCATCCATGGCTCGCCGACCAGCGCGCACATGTCGGGCAAGGCGGTCGATTTCGTCAGCCGCAAGTTCGGCACGCCTCTGGACATCTGCCGCAAGATCGCCGCCAGCGACATCGCCTTCGACCAGCTGATCCAGGAAGGCACCTGGGTCCACATCTCATTCGATCCGCGTATGCGCCGCGAGGTCAAGACCGCCGACTTTTCGGGTGGGTC
>CAMLLA010000025.1 GCA_946480525.1 uncultured Asticcacaulis sp.
TTTCTCCGGGGCGCCTCCGAAGCCCGAGGGCCTCATCAGCAGAGCGGCGCTTATACCGCTTTAATTTTCCATGTCAAGCAATTCTTTTTAAAAAGAATTTTTCGATTTGGAGCGCTTCAGAAGCCCGAGGGCTTCGTCAGCGGAGCGGCGTATATAGTCGCTCCAGTTTTTGCGTCAAGCGTTTCTTTCGAAAAAGTTTTCGCTATCTGCGGCCCCGTCGAAACCGCTTGGAAGCGCCGTCGCCGGGAGTGGTGCTTCTAGTTAGACGGCCCCAGGGAGTCAACGACCTTTTTGCCGATTTCTTATATAATTGCGTTACGCGTGAATTCCCTGCTCAGCGATGACCGGGAAGCCTTTGGGCGGGTTGCGCCGTATCTGCCATGCCAGCCAGATCGTGCCGGCCAGCAACACCGCAGTGGCAACGACGCTTCCTTCCGGCCCAAAGCTGCCGCCGGTCAGCCACCAGGGCGCGCCGGCGGTTCCGGCCAGGTCGATAAGTGGCGCGACCTTGACCGACATGCCGCTGACTTCCAGGCCGACGCCGCCGCTCAGCATCCAGTTCCATGCGGCGTGCCATCCGCATACCCCCCATAAAGACTGCTCCCTTATGGCGTACAGGCTGAAGAATATGCCGACCAGCAGAATGTTCAGCAGGCCGAGCCCCAGTTCCGGCGTTGGCGGCGTATTCAGGGCGTGCATGAGCGAGAAGATGACGGAATTGACGCCTATGGCCCAGTACATACCGTGGCGCGAGGCGATTAGCTGCATCAGCCACCCGCGCATCAGTATCTCTTCGCCACCGCCCTGGATGCAAAAGCCAACGAGCAGAACCAGGATAGGCACGAAGGCGGCCAATGACGGCGCCGCCCAGATACCCGGGGACTCGATGCGATACCCGCCGAGCAGCGCAAGCCCGCCCACAACCGCGCCCAGAAATCCGAGGCCTATAAGAAAGCCACGCCCGAAACGTTTTGCGCCGTCGCCATTAAATCCTATTGTCTGCCATCCGCGCCGCTCAAACAAACGCACCCACATAAGGATCGCCACGGACGTGACCGCGCACGCAAACAGCGATGAGGCAAATACCGGCCATTCCGGCAGGAGGGCCATGAACGAAGCCTGGAGATTTTGCGGATCGAGCTTGAGGCCGGCCAGGTTAATGGCCGTCATCAGGAAAGCCGGCAAAAGCAGGATCTGCAGCGCCAGGAAGACTATACCCAGCGCGATGATTGCCGGGCTCCAGGTCCGGCGATGCCCTGGCAGACGAGGTGCATAAAGTTCGATACCGGCCATCTTCGGTCCGTGCCCTTTGTTCCGCATACAGTGTCGATGGATTATAGTGGCACGAAGCGGAGGCAAGACAAACGGATAGTTTCGCAGCTAATGGTCGATAATCGTTTCATAGCGCTCGCGAACCGGCACCGCCTGCTTCGGTCCGCCTTTTTTGCCGCGCAGGCAGGTCGACAGCGCAATTAGCGCCCCTACGGTCATGACAATGCTGGCATTCGGACCATAGTCTCCCCCCGTCAATAGCCACGGCGCCTCCGGCAGGCTATCGACCCTTATCAGACCTGGCGTCACGTTCAGCCTTCCGCCGTCGACATTGAGCCCAAGCCCCCAGCCCATGGTCAGGTTCCACGCGGCGTGAAACCCACATACACCCCAAAGGCTCTGGTCGCGCATGGCACGCAGGCACATATACCCGCTCAGGATGGCAATGTTGACAATGCCCAGCATGGCTTCGGGCGAACGCAGCGCGCCCAATCCCCCCTGAACCACAAGGCAGGCGACGATATTGAAGGCGACCGCCAACACCGCGCCCCATTGCCTTGCGGCGGTTTGCAGCAGCCACCCGCGAAACATGGCTTCGGTCACCAGGGCCTGAAGGACGGTCCCGGCGATCGCCAGCAGGCTGGCCAGCAGCCAGGTGGGCGTCAGGTGGTCATACCAGGCGCCTGGCCCGGCGATCTCGAAGCCGGCGGTCAGAACGATGACGGCCACAACGCCCACCACCAGGGCTAGGCCGGAGAGAAGGCCAGCCCCGAAACGCCTGCCCTGCCACGGTCCCATACCGATCGACGACAAAGGCCGACGTTCGAAGACACGCAGCCACAGCCATAAGAGCAGAAGCACGGGGCCCGACGCAAACAGGGCTGTCAGATTGTCCT
This sequence comes from uncultured Asticcacaulis sp., assembly GCA_946480525.1. Next base: position 2,169 of record CAMLLA010000025.1, read on the forward strand.
GCCAGCGGCCGCTGGCTGCCGAGACATAAAGACCGAAGACGCCGGCGATCTGGCCCGATACCCATACCCCGGCATAGATGAACAGCCAGACCAGGGGAAGGGTTAACAGCGCCCACGTCCGGCGGTACCATCCCGATGCGTAAAGCTCTGTGCCCACAATGCCGCCCCCTTTTACAGAGCTGACGTTTCCATAGTTAATGACGGCTGGCAAGCCCGGCTTAGCCGGTCGTTCCACGCAAAATGGCCTGGGTTGCGGCATCGGCCGGGAAGAAGGCTTCGACGGCGATTTCCGACAGGGTGACGTCGAACGGGGCGCCGAACACAGTCGTCGTTGAGAAGAATGACAGTTCCCCAATAGGCAGGCTCAACTTCAGCGGCACATAGACATCACCGAAGTCTCCATGTCCGCCGCTGTCGTCCGGCGCCGGCAGAGATTCGAGTTCGGTCAACAACCGCGACAGTGCGCCATCGCCCGAGGCCTGCATCTGATGACGCAGCCGCATCAGTATATGTGTCCGCCACTGGGCCAGATTGATGATAAATGGCGCGAAGCCACCTGGATGCAGCGACAGCTTTAGAATATTGACCGGCGGTTCCAGCAGGGTCTTGTCCGCCACCACCGCCAACAGGTTTTGCAGGCTTTGGTTGGCAGCGATCAGCGTCCAATGCGGATCGACGGCCAACGCAGGGTAAGGATCGTGCGCGCTGAGCAACTGGTCGATCGCCGCACGCGCCGCCGCCAGCGACGGATCATCGAGACTGCGCGCCATGTACATGGCGGCGTAGCCCGCGGCATTCAGCAGCCGGTTACGTTCGCGCAGCGGCATGTCGAGGACTTCCGACAGGCGGATGACCATGTCGCGGCTGGGGATCGAGCGTCCGGTCTCAATAAAACTCAGATGTTTTTGCGAGATTTCGGCGTCGAGCGCCAAGTCGAGCTGGCTCATGCGCCGACGCGCCCGCCAGTCCTTCAACAGTTCGCCGAATGCATGAATTGCCGTCATGATATCCTCCGATGCTCACGCTTAGAGCGCCGACGACGGCGTTTCAATTACCTCCCACTTAATCGACACGCCGCCCGGCCTGCGGGATCATCGGCCATCCCAAACGAGCCAGAGGAGATGTGCTCATGTTCGCGTCCAACTTGTTGAAATTCGCCCTGATCGCCGACGCCGTGGCCAGCACTGCCATGGGCCTGCTGCTGGCAGGCGGCGCAGGCTTCCTGTCCAACTTTCTCAACCTGCCCCAGGACCTGCTGCTCTACGCCGGCCTGTTCCTCATCCCGTACGGACTGGTCGTCGCCTGGATCGGCACGCGGCCACAGATCCCGCGGCCCATCGCCTGGCTCGTCCTGGCGCTGAATGCGCTCTGGGTTATCGACAGCTTCGGCCTGTTGTTCACCACCTTTGTCAGCCCAAACGCCTGGGGCGTGGCGTTTGTGAGTGTTCAAAGCGTGGCAGTCGCGGTTCTCGCCATTGCGCAGATCGCAGGCCTCCGGCAGGCCCGGCGTTTGGCGTAGGTTGACAGGTCATGTGCCGCGGCTTAAGCCTCGGCGCATGACCGCGATGACGATCCATACCCAACAGCAGCCAACCCGCCGAATTCCGGCGAGGGTGCGCGTGGCTGGCTGAAAGATCGCTTCAACCGCTTTTGCAACCCCGCCCGGCTGGCGGGGTTTTTCTTTTGCCGTCCGGGTTATCCTATGGAGAACCTCATGACCTTCACTTCCGATACCGAAATAGACCACATTGCCTCGGGCGTTCTCGACCGCAGCCTGCCCAAGGCGGAATGGACGCACGCCGCGCATTTCGCACTGGCCCTGTGGCTGCTGCGTCACCGCGACAATGTACCCGCGATCCTTCCGGGGATTATCCGCACTTATAATGAAGCCACGGGCGGGGAAAACACCGACACCGCCGGCTATCATGAAACGATCACCCAGGCATCGTTGCGGGCGGCGAAAGCCTTTTTGGCTGGCTTTGCGCCGGAACATCCCTTGTTCGATATCGCCAACCGGCTGATGGCGTCGCAATTGGGTCGCTCCGACTGGCTGCTGCTTCATTGGTCGAAGGAACGGCTGTTTACGCCCGATGCCCGCCGTGAATGGGTGGAACCCGACCTGAAGGCGTTGGATTTCTAGAGCGATATGGCGAACGAAGTTCGGAATGATGCTTCCAATTAAAATCATTCCGATCTAGGCGGCGGCTGATACAGCCGCCTCCGGCGCCCGGGCCAGGGTGAAGCAGAAGCGCGCGCCATAGTCCGGAGCGGGCTCAAGCCATATTTCACCGCCATGGCGCTCGACGATCTTGCGGCAGATGGTCAACCCCAGCCCCGTGCCATTGTACTTGTCCCACGTATGCAGGCGGCGAAAGGGCTCGAAAACCTGCTTGGCGTATTCGGGCTCGATGCCGATGCCGTTGTCGGTCACGCAGATGCGCCAGCGGCCATCGGCCGGCTCCGCAGACACGGTTATCAATGGCGACCGCCCCTCAGGCTGATAGGTCATGGCGTTGCCTATCAGGTTTTCGAAAAGCCTTTGCAGTTGAATGGGATTTCCCGCCACTTTCGGCAAATCGTCGGCCTTTATGACGGCGTCGGTCTCAGCGATCCGCTGGCCCAGATTGGCGCGCACGTGGTTCATCAATGCGGCCAGATCAACGGTGCTGTCCTCGAACGGCTCGTGCTTCAACCTGGAATAACGCAGCAGATCCTGGACCATCAGGTGCATCCGGCTGGCCGAGGTCGAGATGATGCCAAGATAACGCCGGCCCTTTTCGTCCAGGCGGTCCCTGTAGTCCTCGGCCACGAGCTGGCTGTAGATATTGACCATGCGCACCGGCTCCTGCATGTCGTGCGACGCGACATAGGCAAAGCGTTCCAGTTCGGTGTTGGATTCCATCAGCTGCTTCAGCAGGCGTTCACGGTTTTCGTCGGCGACGCGGGCGCGCTCGATCTCAAGCATGATGAAGTGCTGCACGATCCAGAAGCTCAAGGCCCCGGCCAGAAGAATCCATACCAGCGTCACCGCGACAAAGCTGACGACCCGTTCGTGGCGATAGGCGTCCGCACGGGCGGTCTCCGCCTCCAGCGACCGGCGGGTCGCAGCCACCATGCGATCAATTTCGCCCTGGAAGCTCATGCGTTCAGGGCGATCGGCGACGCCAATGGCTTCAGCTGCCGCCGGGCCGCGCGTCACCGCGGCAAGGCTGAGTTCGCGCCGGGTGTCGACGAAGCGCCGCGCGCGCCCTTCCAGCCGTTCCAGACCGACCTCGCTGCCAGCCGTTCCCTTCTCACGCCATTGCAACAGCACGGCATCGATTTCATCGAGATTGCGATCCAGGCGCGCGGCAAACATGCGCGTTTCGTCGACCGATCGCGAATGATAGATGCCCCGCGATTCCATCACCACTGTACTGATCAGCCGGTTCAGCCGCTCACCCATATAGGCGTTTTCATAGGCCCGGCCGTAGTGATCCATCATCCGGTTATAGTCGGACAGGGTCGACAGGCCGAACAGCATGACGCTCAGCGACATGACGACCAGCCCGCCGATCAGAATCGATATCCGCGCCCGCAAGCTCATGAACGATACCTGGTTCTGGGAAAGAGTTCAGCAATCCTTTGCATGATTTATGACAGTTCGCCTGTCACGTGTAAATGGTAACGCGGCCTGAACGATGGTCGTTAGTGCGCTTTTTGCGTTAACCCTTTTAAGAAGTCTTGTGCCTGATTTCGTCCATCCTGAGCGGCCTTTTCAGCAGCCGCATCCACCGAAGTACTCAGGCTAATGATACCGAAATTCATGCCGCACTTAGCGTGGTAATCGTTGATCTGGCTCATGACTACGCCGGCAGTATTTCCCTCAGAAATGTTACTTCCTAATAAAGTCAAAAGGCGTGTCCGTTCCCGACTCCGTTCCGCCATGACGGCACGATAAAGCAGTTCGGGTTCGCGATCACCAAGTACAGTTTTCTTTAGTTTTTCCTCTGTTCCGCTCGTAAATGACGATAGTCCAGACAAAAGATTTGCCGAACTGGCAGGTTTCAGCAAACTCGCGGAAGTGCTAAATCCGAGACTAGTTATCTGCAATATGGAAACTGTAGATTTACTGTCTTTTAGAAAATCAACCATATATTTTTCGCAAAGCGCGTCGGAATTCATAATCAACGCATAAGCTGTAGCCTTTTCAATTCTTTGCGACCTATCCGCATTCGTCGAATTTATAGCGGTCGTATACAATAATATTGCATCGCCCGAAGGGTCATTGCCCAACTGTGGATGATCCAGATTATTTAAGACTATTTTTGCAGACGCGCTTAATCCCAGCGCTGTCTCGTAACGATCGGTGTACCGTTGCAGGTCAAATTTTTTGCTATCATTACTCATAGTGCTACATCCCTGTAGCAGTAATGCCGCCGGAACCAAGAGCAGAATTCTCATCATAAAAACCCCCAAAGCTGCGCGCGATATCGCGTATCGCGCGTTGAGTTAATGCGCTTTGAGATTTTAATTCAATCAAAGATTGTGATTCCGCGACCTGCAAAATAACATTGTGTCGTCAATGCATCACATGCAAACGTTACTCGACCTGATCGACAATCTGTCCTCAGCCGGCGCCCCACACGGTACGCGCAGCGCCTTCCGGATCGTTTTCAACGCGGCAGGTCGTATTGACCAGCAGGGTCGCCCGGCTCGCCCGGTCATATCTCGGCCAGTCCGGCACGCCTTTGGCCGCCGGCCTGCCGGTTCGGGCAAAGGTGGTGAGCAGGGTCGACAGGTTGCGTGACGCCTGCTCCAGTCCCGGACCGTTGCCGTGCAGGCCGCCCAGGTCCCAGTTGAAAAAGGTCGAACCGATATCGGTGGCATGCCCCGCCTTAAGGGTCGCGGTCGTTCCGGCGATCGGGAAATTCGATTCATAGTCGTAACGATAGAGCCATACGGGCGCGGCCAGGTCCGACTTCAGACTGGCCGTCGTCACGCTGTCATTGCCGAAGACACGCGCCGAGGCGATAGCAATATAGACGTCGGCCGGTGTCGCATCCGGATAAAGACCGCGATATGCCGCGAGCACGTCCGGCGCCTTGTCACCAAGTTCGGTATCGAGCCGTGCCTTCAACGCCGCATCACTCATGGTGAAGGTATCTGGCCGCCCCATATTGAAAAAGGTTGCCTCGTCGCGATCCCAGCCAACGATCAGAGGAATATCTGCCGACAGCGCGGGCGCCTTTGGATCGAACGGCTGTGCCGGCAGAACGGAGCCGTCAACAACCGGCCCGAAATGGCCCGGTTCGTTAAAATCACTTCCGGCGGCCAGCAGCCGTCGCGGACCGCTCCGCGAATTGACTAAAGGGCCTTTGTCCTGGTCGGCGGCCAGCTGCAGGTCTAGCAGGGCCTGGGTGGGCACCTTGTCCAGTTGCTCAGGTCGGGTGAGGTTCAGCGCCGCCATCACCCGGCGGGTGGTTTCACGCGCCGCATCGGCCGTGAACCGGCGTGGCCAGGCGCCGCTCTGGATGATCGCCTTATGGAACAGGGCCCTGGCCGCCGGCATGGCCATCAACGTGCCGACCTTGCCACCGCCACCGGACTCACCGAAAATCGTGACATTGCCGGGATCGCCGCCGAAGGCCGAGATGCTGTCCCTCACCCATTCCAGTGCCGCGACGACATCAAGCATGCCGGCATTGGCGACCCGATCACCACCTTCGACCCACAGATAACCGAACAGGCCCAGGCGGTGATTGCAGGCAACCACAACGACGTCATGCACCACTGCCAGCCGGCCGCCGTCCTGCGACGTCGAACCGGCCGAACCGGTGACGAAACCTCCGCCGTGCAGGTAGAACATGACCGGACGCCTGCGCCCGTCGGCAGCGGGTGTCCAGACGTTCAGCACGCCACAGTCCTCGCTGTAGCCAGGCTCCTGTTCGCCATAGGTCGACTTGGGCTTTTGCCAGGCCGGCGCCCCCAGTTTCAAGGCATCGAATACGCCCGTCCACGGCTTGACCGGTGTCGGCGCGCGGAACCGGTTGGCGCCGCCCAAAGGGCCGGTATAGGGAATGCCCTTGAAACTCAAGGCGCCGCGCGCAGTCCCGCCACGCACCCGGCCCTTGGGCGTATCCACCTCGACAAAGGGCGCTATGGGAATGGTGGAGGTGGAAAGCGCCGTTGATTGGGATTGCGCCTGCGCCCATCCGCCCGCCGTCAGCAGCGACGCCGCCATGCCTGAGCCGATAAGGCTCCGCCGATCCATATTGAAACCCATAGAGCTCTCCCAAACTTCTTTGATTTTTGGGCAGCTTAATCGAGCCAGACCGGCGCAACAATATCTAACGATTCGCGGATCGACCCTCACCAACGGGCCGGCAGTACGGACTTAACAGCTACTCCTGCTCGCGTACCCGGCAAAGCTGGGCCTGTGCCGTTTCAGCCATGCCCGTCATGCCATGCTCGGCGAAGATTTCGTGCGCCGCCTCCAGGGCATAGGCCGCCTCGGCGCGTTCCATCATGAAGCCGGTGATGTCGCCACGCGCCACATAGAGCCGCGCCAGATTGCTCTGCACGATTGCCCAGCCGATCGGGTCGTCCTGGGGCTTGAGGGTGCGCAGTTCTTCCTTGAACGCCGCTTCTGCCGCATCCAGCGATGTGAGGTCACCCTTCAGTTCGGCGTGACGGGCCAGGCAGACGGCGCGGTTGTTGACCAGTTGCGCGCGCAGGGTCAGTTGCTTCTGCATCGGGCGCTTCAACGCCATGTCGTACATGGCGATCGCCTGGTCGCAAACCTCCTGGTTCAGTGTCAGTTCGCCCAAGGCCTGAAGCCCCATGGCAAGGGCCTGCTTGTGCTCGACCCAGTCAAGCGGGGAATGTTCATAGTCGAGCGCCGCAGTGTCGTCATTCGACAGGAGCGCAATACCCTGGCTGATGCCTTCGGGCCTGCCTTCGATCTGGCCCTGCCAGATGCGCGCCAGGGCCAGGCGCAGGGTGACGCGAGCGTAGGTCACTGGCTCGTAGTCCGGGTCGAGGCGCTGACGCAGGGCTTCGAAGTCGGTGATGACGGCAGCCATGAGGGTTGGGTCGGCGCGATCGAGACCGACCATCATCAAAAGGTCGCCACGATCGAAACGGGCATGGGCGGCATCCAGCTTGTCGCGGGCGGCGTTGGTCTGGCGAACGCGCTGGTCGGCGCGGTCGATGGCGCGGTCGATGCGCGACATGGCATGAAGCGCCGGATCGAGATCCTGGGCGCCCTTGCGTGCAGCCAGGCGTGCAGCCAGGCGCGCTTCGACGGCGGCGAAGCGCGCCTTCAACACCTCGTCGTCGGCGACAGCGGCCCTGCCGCCACTCAACAGGCTTTCCGCCGATTCCAACAGCTCGTGGGTTTCGAACAGTTCGCTGCCAAGGATGCAGGTCAGTGCCTGCTCCAGTGCTGCCGCGGCGGCTTCGGAGGTCGTCTTGGCTTCCCTGCCGGCGTTTTCGGCGGCGCTGGCGGCACGGCGCAGAGCCACCGGGTCCCCTGTGCGCCGCGCATATTCGCGCCAGATCTGTGTGGCTTCGAGGTAGGGCGTAAAACGATTCTTGGTCGAGACACGGCCGCCTTCGATGTCGAGATGACGACCCTGGGCGATAAGCAGCTTCAGATTCAGCAGCTCATAGAGCGACGGATCGGTTTCAACCCGCCCGTGATTGCCAAAGATACGTCTGATTTCCCGACCGAATTCGAACATGTCCCGTTACCCCCTCAAGGCGAGAAGCGTATCAGGACGATACGCAACGCTTGAGGCTCGAACAGGCCGATGCAAACCCAGGGCCGCGGGACGGTGAATACAGATTAACGAAAAGGGCCGGTTGTTGTGTCAGGCGGCCCTGGACATGTCCGCCCGATGCAGACGGCAGCAGTTGCGCCCGCCTGCCTTGGCGGCATAAAGCGCCGTGTCGGCCAGGGACACCATCCGCGAAAAGTCGGGTTCGGCAGAGTGAGCCCAATGGATGCCGAAGCTGGCGGTCACCGTGCCGCAGGGACCGAAGTCGTGGCTTTCGACGCATTCCCGCAGCTTCTCGGCGATGCGCTGGGCGCCCCGGCGATCGACATCGGCGCATACGACGATGAATTCCTCCCCGCCCCACCGCGCCGACATATCCCCCATCCGGATGTTGCTGTTGATGACGCCGGCAAAGGACGCCAGCACCTGATCGCCGAAGTCATGGCCGTGGGTGTCGTTCAGCGCCTTGAAATGATCTATATCGATAAGAATAACCGCAAGATCAAACGCGCCACGACGTTGCCCGGTCATGGCGTCGAACGACTCGACCAGGCCCCGGCGGTTGAGCAGACCAGTCAGGTGATCGCGCCGCGCCGCCTCCTGTGCCTCCCGCAAAGCCAGGGCTTCGAGCGTCTGGCGCTCCCTCAGGGCTTTACGCAGATTGACGACGCGGTAGCCGAGATAGGCCACGATCACCGCGCTCCACAGGCCAAGCAACAGCAGGTATCCTTGCGCGTCGCTCAGGATCGCCTTGCGCACCAGAACTTCCTTGATCTCGAACGAATGGTGTCCGACCGGTGCTTCCGTTCCGGTTTCGAAGATCAGGGAGGTCACATTGTCGAACTTCGGGCGGCCGAACTGGGGCGCCAGCCGGTGCTTGCGCAGCCACCAGTCCGCGACGCCAAAATCGGCCGTGGTAAATTCAACCGTCTGCAGCTTGCCGGGGGTCGTGTCCGCTTCGACGCGCAGGTACTGCGGGCTCTCGTCGTCAGCGCGAACGCTGTAGGCCGGGTCGAAGTTCTTGAGGTGGACGCGGAACGATGTCGCTTCACCCTTGTACAAAATTTTGATGACCATCGACCGCATATTGGTCAGGTCGAGGCCGTGAGTCCCCCTGCCGCGGTCGAGAAACAGTTCGTAGCCACAATAACGATACGGATGCTGGACATGCAGGTCGCAGTCCCATTTTAGCGCACCCTTGTCGCTGGTAACGGACTTGCCGCCGACACCGGCGTCGCCGTCGGAGAAGACAAGATGGCTGTTGCCGGCAGTGCTTTGCGGCGTGAAGCTGACCGTCCGGCCCAGCAAGTGGTCCTTGCCGGCTATGGCGCCGGCCGTCAGCAACAGCAGACACAGGAGCGCCATTTCGAACTTGGCGTTTGCCGCCAGACGCATGCCCTTGCCGGCAGTTCCGGCGATACGCTTTTGCAGGCCTTCAATACTCAAGGCGAGATTTCCCCAAAGCTGTGTCAGCATCCTTGGTGGGGATATTACGTAATAACCTTAAGGATAGGGTGAAATAACAGCGTTAACGCAAGTCAAACACTTACCGCTTCATCCAGTGCCGCGAACTCGTCATCGCTCAGCACAATATCGGCGGCCGCCGTGTTTTCCTCGAGGTGCCTGACCTTGCTGGTGCCGGGAATGGGCATCATGACGGGCGAGCGCCGGAGCACCCAGGCCAGTGCGATCTGCGACGGCGCCGCATTGTGGGCGTGAGCGATCCGGTCCAACACAGTGCCAGGCCGCGCCAGGTCGCCGGCAGCGAGCGGATACCAGGGAATGAAGCCGATGCCATTGGCTTCGCAATAGGTCAGGACGTCTTCGCTGCCGCGTTCGGCCAGGTTGTACCGATTCTGGACCGTCGCCACCGGGAAGACCTTCTGTGCCGCCCGGATGTCTTCGACCGACACTTCGGACAGGCCGGCATGGCGGATGACGCCGCTGCCCAGCAGGGATTTCACCGCGGAGAACTGTTCGTCACGCGGCACGCGCGGATCGATCCGATGAAGCTGCCACAGGTCGATGACCTCGACACCCAGCTTGTCGCGCGACCGGTTGGCGTTTTCGATCAGGTAATCCGGGTCGCCATTGGGAATCCAGATATTGGGGCCGCGCCGCACCAATCCGGCCTTGGTCGCGACAACCAGCTTGCCATAGGGATGCAGGGCCTCGCGGATCAGTTTTTCGGATACGTCGGGCCCGTAGGAGTCGGCCGTGTCGATGAAATCGACGCCGAGTTCGGGCAAACGCTTCAGCACGCGCAGAGCTTCTTCGCGATCGGTGGGCTCGCCCCAGACGCCGGGGCCCGTCACGCGCATGGCGCCAAAACCCAGGCGATTGACGCTCAGGCTGCCGCCGATTTTGAAGGTTCCGCTGTTTGCTGCCGTCATGGCCCTCTCCTTGTTGTGCAAGGCAGATGGTAACCACAGGCAGAAATTGCAACCACATCCTTGTGCTTTCAGCGCCAACTGCCGGCCGGCTAATACCGGTCGGGAAGGTAGGCTTTTACATCGCCGCTGAATGTCTTTTCCGTATAGGGCAACATCTGCGCATTCCATGCGGCGAAGCCTGCCTTCAGGCGCGCGAATACCTCGGGGTGTACGGACCTTAATTCCGCACGCTCGCGCGGGTCCTTGACGACGTCAAACAGGTGTTCCTTGTCACCCAGCTTCAGGTATTTCCAGTTGCCGTCGCGTACCGCCGCTTGGCTGTTTGCCTTGAATCGCCAATAGACGGTTCTTGGTACATCGGACGCACGCCCCAGGATCTGGTCGAGCAGGTTCAGGCCGTCAAAGTCATCCTTTGGGACAGGTCCTTCGCTGGCGGCCGCCAGCAGCGTTGGAGCAAAGTCCATCGACAGCATGACCTGCTGCGCGACACCGCCCGCCTTTATCCGTCCCGGCCAGCGCATGATGAGGGGCACACGAATGCCCCCCTCCAGTAACTCGCCCTTCTGACCTGTCAGCGGCCACGCGTCGGAATAGCGCTCGCCGCCATTGTCGCTGGTAAAGACCACGATCGTGTTGCCGGCCATCCCCTTTGCCGCCAGCGCGTCAAGCACCCTCCCTATCGTCTGGTCCAGGCGCTGGACGATCCGGCCATAGACTTCAAGCGACCCACCCTCGTCGTCGCGCAAGGATCGCAATTGTGCCGCCCGCATGGCGTCCTCTGGCCCTTCCCATGGCCAGTGCGGCGCGGTGAAATGCAGGCTAAGAAACAGGGGCTTGTCCGATGGCGCCTCGATCTGGCGGATGGCCTCGTCGCCAAGAAGATCGGTCAGGTATCCCGGCCGGTCGACAGGTTGATCGTCCTGCCACAGGCCGTCGTCGGGGCGGTCTTCCTTGATCGCCTCCTTGTGGGTAAAGTAATCCGCCGCACCGCCGCTGATGCCGAAGAAGCTGTCATAGCCGAACTGCGTCGGATTCTGGCCGGGCAGCAGGCCGACGTGCCATTTGCCGACCAGGGCGGTGCGATAGCCCTGCGCCTTCAGCCGCGAAGCGACGGTGGGCGTCCACGGCGGCAGGCCCAATCCATCATCGGCGACCAGCGGCTCGTGCAGGCCGACCTTGAATCGCTGAGGATAGCGGCCGGTCACCAGCGCCGTGCGTGTCGCCGAACACACAGCGGAATTGGCATAGGCCTGTTGGAACAGCAGGCCGTCTTTCGCCAGACGGTCGAGCACAGGCGTGTCGTAATCCCTGCGGCCGTAACAGGACAGATCGGCAAATCCCATATCGTCAGCCAGGATGAAGAGGATATGCGGCGCCTTGCCGGGCGCGGCCGTTGCCCCTGCCCCCATCGTCAGCATAGGTACTGCCGCAGCAGAGGTGGCGAGGAAACGGCGACGGCTTAGGAGCTTCGACATTGCACTCTCCGGAAAAGAACAGAGTTATACTGTTCAGTGCGGAGCGGCAACAGGTTTGGAGCCTGACGCATTCCGCAGGACGGCGAGGCGACCGGCTATTTTCTCGGATCAATCAAACCTTGGATTTCGTAGGGCGTTTCGCCCGTCAATTCGTGGAGTTTCAGCCAGGCATTGACGGCCGCCGCGACCGGTCCGGGAACCGGCAGGCCGGCGAACCAGCGCGAAACCGAGGACCGGTCCACATCCAGCGCCTCCGCCAGGCGTGACATCCAGCCACGCTCGCCGAAGAGCAGGATTGCAGCCGTCCTCAGTTCCTCTGCCGTCATGTCAGTTTTCCCGCTCAAGCGCCGGTTGGGGCGTATTCACAAGCGCCTCGTGCTCACGAATATACCCCAGGACAGCTTCGGAAAAACCGTCGATGTGCGTCCAGGCGCCGCAGCCGACCCCGTTACGGGCCGAAGCGACGTTGATCATGTAGGCCTTTGGGGCCACAGGATCAGGCACCGGGTCGGACGACTGTTCATCGGTGATGACGATCAACCGGTCGTGCCGGATGGCGTTCATCTTCTTGACAGCCTTACCCAACTCGGTCCCGCCGTGCGGCTGCGACTTTACGATCGCATCGACACCGGCCATGCCGCGCCGCGCCGGCACCTCCATCACATCGTTCGAGAAGGTGAAGATGCGCACATCGCCCGGGATGACCGCAGCCAGCGTCGCCGCTGCGTCCATCCGCGTCAGATCGGACTTGGCCGACAGTTTCCAGTCCATCGAGCCCGACACGTCGACCAGGACAATCGTCCGGCCGGCCATGATCGGCTGTTCCAGAATGGTCTCCGCCAGCGCCTGATCCAGCACCGGTTCGTACCGGGGCGCAGCGCGGGCCGCAGCCACGTAACGGAACGGCAGGACACGCTCGGCGCCACGCCGCGCGACGATGGCCGACTTGACGAGGTCTTCGTCAACGCCCGCCTGATCCATGTTGCGCAGGTTCCGCAACAGGGCCAGGTAACCGAGCTTGTGCTCGGTCAGCAGGCGCGTGAAGGTCTCCGCCTTGTCCGCCCCGCCCGACAGCGCCACCTCCCAGGTGTCCGGGGACGGCAGCGTCTTGTCGACCAGCTGCTTCCAGACAGCGGCTTGCGCCTCGTCCTTCGGCTTGGCGTGCGACAGGAACAGCACGTCACGCAGACGTACCGGCCCTTCGCGGTCGTACTTGGCCAGGGCATAGGCGTCGAACTTGACGAAGGCGCGGGCAAGCCCGAGCTTCATCTGCTTCGACAAGGGCCGCTTGCCGTTCCGCCAGTAGAGCGCAACCAGTTCGGACAGTTCGTCCGCCCGCTGGATCACCCGCTCGATGGTCGGCGCGACAAGCTTCCGTGCGCTATCCACCTGCTCCTTCAGCGCGCCGGGCCCGCCGGAGCGGATCAGGGCGCACACCAGCAACAGCGGCGCATGACGCAACTTCATCTGTTCGCGTGCTTCAATGGCCAGCGCAGCAACCGTTTCCGGTGCCACATTGCAGGCCAGCGCAAAGATCCGGTCGGCGATCGACTGACCGTCTTCGTAGAATTCGTTTTCCCACAGCATGCAGGACAGGACCGAACGCCGAAGCTTCTGTTCGGCCGTCAGTTCCCGCGCCGGGGCGCCCTCGTGCGTGATGCCGGGGCGTTTTTGGAAAATGTTCAGTCTCATGAACACACCTCTCTCGCATCGTTGAGGCGCAAAGCAGCATTCGCGGACACCATGTCCGGCGGCATTTGCGCGTGATTGGGGGCTTGGGGCGTCAGCCGGCGCAACTTGCCGGTTTCAGCAATTCAATAATCTGGCGCGGGGCAAGGCTAGTACGCGCCTTGCTGCGGCCGGTGAATGATCCAGGGGTTCAGGCGAGAACGTCACCCCTCACCCGGCAAACCGGGATCGGGTTGGGGACTTGAACCCCGGACCTTTCGGCCTTTACCGATGAAAACGTTGCTCTACGCCACCTGGACATTGCCTTTGCGTGGTTCCCTAATCGGGCCTGCCCAAAGACAAAATGGTTACCACAGAAACATGTTGCATAATGCAACAAGAAAATTCGAAAAAGATCCGCTTCCCGGGAACAGGCGGTTCCGGTTAGGGGTGCTTCCGTCCGGCGTTGCGGCGCCGGAGCCACGCTGGCTTGACAGTGTTACTGCCATCCAGGGCTCACCATTTCCCGTTGCGCGATGAAGCCGAAGCCTTCGCCACGGGAAGCTGAATCTTTAATTTGCCGGAGAATGATCGACACCGCGTCGGTTTCAAGGACGATGTAAGCGGCATCTGCGCTACCGGCAGAAAGACAAAGGGGAACCAGGCGAGCCCGGAACGACGGCGCTTTACTAAATTAAGCTACGTGCACTTGCACGGCGGGACTTGCACCCGCAATTCCGGCACCTGAAGCGAAGTAACCGGCCTCTGCGCCACCTTTGCTGAAGCGATATGCCAAAAAGTGTTAGCGGTTTTTGGCTAAATATCGCGACAAAGAACTATTCCGCAGGGAACAGACGAAAGCGCCTGACTACTGCTCTACCCAAACTGAGCTACGTGAACTTGCGTTCACGGCCGGGCTCGAACCGGCGACCTGTAGATTATGAACGAAGGAATCGCTTTCTACACCACTGCGGATATCGTTACCGAAGCAACGATGGTGGCGGTATATTTTTTGACGTTGCATGATGCAACAGAAAAATATCAGCCTGCTTAACGCATCTGTCAGGTGTGTTTCATTTGCAACAATCTATCGCACCATGACGTCGACCATCTGGGTCAGGTACTGGCGGATATCGTCGATGCTTTCGCCCGCACGCATACGGACCGATATGGTGTTGTGGCCCGAGGAAGCGATACGCGCCAGGGCCTTGATATCAGCGTCCCGGGGCAGTTCGCCGGCATCACGCGCCTTTTCAAAACGGCGGATAAAGCCTGCTTCCATGTCCTTGAGCGCGCCCAGGATCATCTCTCCCACCTCAGGATCGCGCTTTACGTCGGTCAGCGCCGCACCGATCATGAAGCATCCCATGCCTTGCGCTTCGGGATTATGGTAGATGGCGATCGAGGTCTCGTAGACCTTCATCAGACTCTCACGCAAAGGCGCGGGCGTACGAAAAGCCTCCACATATAGCGGACGCGCATCGTCGATATAGTCCTTCAGCACCGCACGGAACGCTTCGGTCTTGTCGCCAAAGGCATTGTAAAGGCTCGGCCGGTTCATGCCGGTGGCGGCACTCATATCGTCAAGCGAAGTCGCGGAAAAACCCTTGGTCCAGAACACCTTGCGCATGGCTTTCAACGCGGCGTCGCGGTCATAGGCCTTGGGACGGCCACGCAGTTTCGGGGCAGCGGACGCTGGCATTGTCACATCACTTTCTTCTTTTTGTACCATATTGCACAAAATTTCTTGACACGCACCCCCATCCTGCATTTATTTTGTACCGATAAGTACAAAACACAAGAGAGGGTGCTTCAATGACCATTTCCCGCCTTGCCATGCTGGCGCTTGCTACCATCGCGGCCGTGACGCCGCTCAGCGCATTTGCCCGCACGGAGTCGGCCGAGTTGACGTTACAGCAACCGGCCGCGCAAAACGAATTTATTATCGATGGCGCCCGCTGGACGTGCGACGGCGCCACGTGCCGGTCGGGCTTTGTCGACGACATGCCGGCGCTGCGCAGCTGCAAGCGCGTTGTCGCCGTGACGGGAGCGGTGACGCAATTCAGCTGGCGCGGCCGGGCGTTGAACGAAGCCGAACTGGCGGTGTGCAACACCAAGGCAAAGGCATAAGGCCTTGACGCCGGCAATGGGGATATTGGCCAGCGTCATCGCGCTGGCCTTCCTGCACATGATCATGTGGGTAGCGCTTTACGCCACGCGCATCCCCGCCATGATCGCCATGAAGATGAGCGCCAACAAACTGGCCCTGCCCGGCGGCCGCGAAAGCCTGCCGGCCTGGGCGCGCAACGTGGCGGACAACTACAACCACCTGGCCGAAGCGCCGACGGTCTTCTACGCCGTGGCGATCGTCATCGTTGTGCTGGGCCAGGCGGATCTGGTTCACCTATGGAGTGCCTGGGCCTTTGTGGCTTTGCGATATGTCCACTCGGCCGTCCATGCGACCGTCAACATCATCATGCTGCGCTTCACGATCTTTTCGCTGTCGTGGGTGGCGTTAGGGGTGATGATCGTCCGGACGGGGCTGGGGTTGGTGGGAGGGTAGGCTACTTTCCCTTCTCCCTGCTTGCGGGGAGAAGGTGGTCCGAAGGACCGGATGAGGGGCCGAACTTTATCCGCGTTTACTGCTTTGTCCGCTAGCCCCTCACCCTAACCCTCTCCCCGCAAGCGGGGAGAGGGGACTAACTTATAATCTTTCGCCATCACGCGGTAGGTATCGA